>CAXTTB010000007.1:0-21293 GCA_964246905.1 uncultured Acetobacteraceae bacterium
GCTGCTGCTGGACGAGCCGGCCGTGCACCTGGACGCCGACCGCCGGGCGGCGCTGTGGGAGGCGCTGGCCGGGCTGTCCGCCCAGGTGCTGCTCACCGGCACCGACCCGGAGCCGTTCGCGGCGCTGCGCGGGGCTGCGGAAGGGCTGCAGACCGGCGGCGGCGCCCTGCGCCCGGACCCGGCCTTTCCCCCGGTTTAGGAGGCACGGGGCCTGTCTTTCCGAGGGGTGCGTAGCTATATTCATGGGGCTTGCTGTCCTTATTGGAGTCCCCCCTCGGCATGTCCGAAGCCGCCCCGACGACGCCTGAACCCGACGCCTACGACGCCGCATCCATTTCCGTTCTGAAAGGGTTGGAAGCGGTACGCAAGCGCCCCGGCATGTACATCGGCGACACCGACGACGGCTCCGGCCTGCACCACATGGCGTTCGAGATCATCGACAACGCCGTGGACGAGGCGCAGGCGGGCTATGCCACCCGCTGCGAGCTGACGCTCAACAGCGACGGCAGCGTGACCGTGCGGGACGACGGGCGCGGCATCCCGACCGACATGCATCTGGAGGAGGGCGTGAGCGCCGCGGAGGTCGTGCTGACCCGGCTGCACGCGGGCGGCAAGTTCAACCAGAACAGCTACAAGGTGTCCGGCGGCCTGCATGGCGTGGGCGCAGCCGTGGTGAACGCGCTGTCGCAGTGGATGGAGGTCCGCATCTGGCGCAACGGGCTGGAGCACTTCATCCGCTTCGAGCACGGCGAGACGACGGAGCCGCTGCGGGTCATCGGCCCGTCCGGCAAGCCGAGCGGCACCGAGGTGTGCTTCAAGCCCAGCACCGGCACCTTCACCAAGGTCGAGTTCGACTATGCGATCCTGGAGCGGCGGCTGCGGGAGCTGGCGTTTCTCAACTCGGGCCTCGCCATCGTGCTGCGCGACGAGCGCCACGCGCCGGCGCAGGAGACGCAGTTCAAGTACGACGGCGGGCTGGAGGCGTTCGTCGCCTGGCTCGACCGCAGCAAGACCTCCGTGGTGTCGCAGCCGATCTCGGTCGTGACCGACGAAAGCCAGGTCGGCATCCGCGTCGAGTTCGCGCTGACCTGGAACGACAGCTTCCACGAGACGATGCTGTGCTTCACCAACAACATCCCGCAGCGCGACGGCGGCACGCACCTGGCCGGGTTCCGCCAGGCGCTGACCCGCGTGGTGACGCGCTACGCGGAGGGGATGGGCAAGAAGGAGAAGCTCGACCTCGTGGGCGACGACATGCGGGAGGGCATGACGGCGGTGCTGTCGGTGAAAGTCCCGGACCCGAAGTTCAGCAGCCAGACCAAGGACAAGCTGGTCAGCTCCGAGGTGCAGCCGGTGGTGCAGGCGGCGGTGGCCGACACCGTGTCGCATTGGTTCGAGACGCACCCCAAGGAGGCGAAGTCCATCATCCAGAAGGTGATGGACGCGGCCTCCGCACGCGAAGCCGCGCGCAAGGCGCGCGAGCTGACCCGGCGCAAGGGCGTGCTGGACGTCAGCACCCTGCCCGGCAAGCTCGCGGACTGCCAGGAGCGCGACCCCAGCAAGTGCGAGATCTTCATCGTCGAGGGCGACAGCGCCGGCGGCTCGGCGAAGCAGGGCCGCGACCGCAAGTTCCAGGCGATCCTGCCGCTGAAAGGCAAGATCCTGAACGTCGAGCGGGCACGCTTCGACCGCATGTTGGGCAGCGCCGAGATCGGCACGCTGATCACGGCGCTGGGCACCGGCATCGGCCGGGGCGAGCCGGAGCAGGGTGGCTTCGACATCCGCAAGCTGCGCTACCACCGCATCAACATCATGACCGACGCCGACGTGGACGGCAGCCACATCCGCACGCTGCTGCTGACGTTCTTCTTCCGGCAGATGCCGGAGCTGATCGAGCGCGGCCACTTGTACATCGCGCAGCCGCCGCTCTACCGCGCCAAGCGCGGCAACGACGAGCGTTACCTGAAGAACGACCAGGCGCTCGAGGATTACCTGCTCGACAAGGCCCTGGCCGAGGCGCGGCTGGTCTATGCCGACGGCCGGGTGTTCGGGGGCGACGAGATGACCGGGGAGCTGGCCTGGCTGCGGGAGGCGGCGGGCAACCTGCGCCGGCTCGCGACCTCTGTGCCGACGGCGCTGTTGGAGCAGGCCGCCATCGCCGGGGCGCTGACCGCGGACGCCGCGCGCACCATGGCAGTCAGCAACGATTTGGTGCAGCGGCTGAACGCGGTGTCCTTGCCGAACGAGCGCACCTGGAAGGTGTGGGCGGACGACCGTGGCCTGCACCTCGCCCGCACGGTGCGCGGCGTCGCCGAGCGCTACAGCGTGGACGGCGGCAGCCTGCGCAGCGCCGAGGCGCGCTGGCTGGCGGAGCGGGCCGAGGCGCTGGCCGGCCGCTTCGCCGAGCCGGCGATGCTGGCGCTGGACAAGGCCGAGATCCGCGTGCCCGGCCCGGCGACCGCGTTCGACCGCGTGCTGGCCCAGGGCCGCAAGGGTCTGGCGATCCAGCGGTTCAAGGGCCTGGGCGAGATGAACCCCGAGCAGCTCTGGAAAACCACGCTGGACCCGCAGGTCCGCACCTTGCTCCAGGTGAAGGTGGGCGACGTGGAGGACGCGGCGCAGGTGTTCTCGACGCTGATGGGCGACGTGGTGGAGCCGCGGCGGGATTTTATTGTGGGGAATGCGTTGAAGGTGGCGAACTTGGATGTTTAGCAGGCTTTTTTGTCGATTCAGCCATAACGTGTCATTCTACAGCCATAAAATGTCACTGTAACGATCAATAAGGGCGGCTTCTCAAGGAGGCCGCCCTTCTTGACTCCAAGTCAATAAGAAATAGTAGTTTTTCAGAGGCAATCGGCTAAGCCATTTGGTGTAATTTATGGTTGAGTCCGGTATAATGATATTTACGATTTCTTTTCCGTAACAACCTTCAGGCTTCCAAAATCAGTTTCCCTTGCGCTAGAATTCGCCCTGCCTGGCTGCGATGGACTCGAGCATGACCGCGGCAATCTTGAGTGCGCGCCCATCCATGGTCTCAACCGCAGCGAGCGCGCGTCTGCGTTCCGGCTCAGCTTCGGCACCTGCCACGTTATGCGAGCCGAACCCCAAGATCTCGTCCGGCGTGGTGGCCAATGCACGGCATATGCGGGCGAAGGTCGCCAGATCGGGCTCACGGTTACCATTGACGTAGTTGGCATACCGGCTCTGGGCCAGTCCCAAGCGCCGGGCGACCTCCGCATCCGTCAGCCCGAGCGCGCGTGCACGCGCCCGGAGGCGCTCGCCATACACCCCCATGTCCATGCCGGTGTTCTCCCCGGCCCAAGGCGCGAGGGCGAACTCCTAATCGCATTGCCAAACAATGCAGAGCGCATCAGGAGTCTTTGGACCTGGCGTTTGGCCAAGGACTCGCGAACTAAGCGCCGCGTGACCTTGGCGGGACGGGAGCGGAGGATGTCAAGCAGTATGACCGGAGAAGCCGAAATCTGCCCGTTCTGCGGGACATCGATCCCGCCCGGCGTCAGCGTGTGCCGCGGTTGCGGAGCCAACCGGGGGTTCCGGGGCGAGATGATTTGGGGGATCCTGTTTTTCGGTGCCTTTTGGTTGTTCTTTGGACCGGGCGCGCTGGTGGTGGGCCTCGCGCACCTCGGCGATGACGATCCGATGGCTGCCAAATCCTGCGTGTTCGGTGTTATCGTGACCGTGATCGGGTTCTTCCCAATGCGGTGGATGTGCAGACGGATGGTAGAGCCGGTCTGGCGCCGTCACGTGGCCTGACTCGCGCGATCCATTGCATCTAAGTTTTGGAAAGCAAGCGAGACGTTTCAGGTACGCATACCTCATGTCACTCCCAGAACCTGAGCGAGCAGCGGGGCCGTCTCGTGCACAGGCGGCCCGCGCCCGTGTTCGTCGACCAATTTCGTGTCCAGGACAGCCCTGTCGAAGAGAGCCTGTTGCTCGCGGTCAGGATCATCCAAAGCCAAGTAACGGCTTTTGAGGTAAAGCATCAAACCGTCGGGTCGCTCCGAGTGGATCCTGAGGCGCCCGAGGTCCACCCGGATGCGTTCCATGATGGCAGGGAGCGGCTTCGCCGCGTCGTCGCAAGTGATGATCGACAGCCTGGGGCCGTCAAGCTTGATGTCGACGAAGTCGGCGGCTTCGACCCCGCCCTGAAGGACGCCAGCGCACCCGACCAGAACACGCAGGACCGCTGGCAGCCTGTTCAGGCTGGGCACGTGAAGCCGGAAGGTGCGATCGTCCTTCATGCCGCCTAAGCCAGCCCCCAAGGCATTGTCCACGCCAGCGCGGACCGCCTCCGGCCTGCCAGCGGAGAACAGCAATGCCTTGGCATCGGCAAGCGCGGCGGCGTGGCTGCCCAGAAACGCCTTGACGTCCCGCTGGATAGAGCGTGGCAGGGTGGCGTAGCGGGGCGCGCCCGGGAAGAGTGTCAGAGCGAAGTGGACCAGGAGATCCTCCCGACGCGTTCTTGCCGCCGCCCCCAGAACCTCTCCGTCGAACTGACGGAGGCAAATCTCCGCAGCGCGAGCGGCCGACACCCGTGCAGCCTGGAAGCGGGCGAGGAGGTCGCCCGGAAGCTCGTCGGCATCCGGCATGCGACCAAGATTGACGGCCAGGCCCCAGAACTCTCGCAACTCCGTCGCTAGCGTATCGGCGATGCCCGGTCTCGCCGCAACCGGACGGAGCGCGCGGTCGCCGCGTGTCGGCCGCCTCCGTTCTGGAATCTTGAGGGAGATCGGCAATCCGGGGCGCTGCGAACGCCGCCGGAGAAGCACTTCCTGCTCGAGATCCTTGTCGCGGAAAACGGCGAAGACGCCGGGCGCGAGGCCGATGGGCGCTTCGCCCAGGGCATCCCGTATGAAATCCCTGAGTTCGTGTTGGGCGAAGTACTTCTGGAAAGTGCCGCGCGTGGTCAGGTAGCCGTCCCGATACGGCCGCAACCCCGACACGGGAGACTTACCCGCGATCATGGCAGCCACCGACATGGCCTTGTCAGCGAATGACCACGCGGCCTTGAGCGTTTCCGCGCGTTCGAGCGGGTTCTCGATGACGTTCAGCACGAAGCCCAGGTTTACGACGTCGGCGGCTTTGCGCGGCCCCTCTGGTGCGTGGTGCGGATCCCAGCCGAACGCCTCGAATCCGTTCGCGGCCAGCGCGGCGACGTCGTCCCCCTGCCCGCACCCGTAATCGAACACGGTCCTGCCGCTGGCAACGACGCCGTGCGACACCATCAGCTGCATCGGCTGCGACAGGTCGCGCCGGGTGATCGCCGTCTTGTGCCGGGCCACGTCGACCGGCTCAACCGACCGAGGCACGAGCCGGTGGCCGTGGATCTCGAGCCCCGCGGCATGGAGGCGGGCGCGCCACGCATCGCGGGTCCCAATGCGGGTGGAGTCCTTGAAGAGGCCGTGGTCCTCGGCCAACCTCGTCAAGGCCGCGAACGCGGGCCGCCGGGGATCGTCGGGTGGAAGCAGGGTTTCCTTCCTGTGGAGGATCGGAGGGTTGGCCCGCTTCTCGTAATCCGTGACGGACACCGTCCCGTCTTCGAGGTTCACCCGGGCCGAGCGGAGCAGCGCAGGGAACGCGGCCTCATCGAACTCCTCGTAGAGCAGCAGGGAAACTGCATCCCTCGTCACCTTCACGACGTTCCAGGGCTGACCAGTCGCCAGCGAAGCGGCACGGTCCACCTTGCGGCCAGTGCCTTCGTCGGCTGCCGCAATGGCGGAGAGGTGCAGGTAGGTCGCGCCCCCGACGCGCTTGCCGACGGCAGGGACGCGCGTTCCCACCCGGCTCAGTCGGCCGCCATGCTGTGCGGGGCAGGAACGCGCCACGCGTCCGCGATCGCCGCCGCCAGCACCTGCACCTGCTCCTCGGTGATGTAGGGAACCTGGCCGTAGGTCTTGTCGTCGCTGTCCAGCTTCGCGATCATGTGCCCTTTTCCAAGAAGGCGTTCGGCCCCCTTCTCGTTCAGCGCGATCTTCGAGCTCCCCTCGTCGCCAAGCCGCAGAACCAGCTTGTTTCCGAGGTTCGTCCTCAGCTGCATGCTCATCACCTGGTTGTCGGCCCGCTGATAGATCATGAACAGGTGGATACCGGCGGCCCTGGACTTGGTGGCGATCTCGTTGATCAGCGGCTCGACCTGCTGCTTGAAGTCGTCGTCCTGCATCCAGTTCGCGACCTCGTCGAAGAAGACCAGGATGCGTGCCAGGCGGTTCCCGAACCCGGCCTTGAAGTTGAACTGGGACACGTTGTTAACGTTGGCCAGCTTTATGGCTTCGTAGCGGCGCTCCATCTCCTGCACGAGTTCGCGGAAGGCGCCGACCGCGTCTTCCTTGCGTTCGATGATGTCGCCCCGCAGGTGGGGCATTTGCCGGAGCCAGGAGTAGTCCACGCCCTTCTTGGGGTCGATCAGCCGCAGGTCCAAGTCGGCGGGGGAGTTGAACGCGCACGCGTCGAGCATGAGGCTGGTCGCGAGGATGCCCTTCCCGCTTCCGGTGGTCCCCGAGATGATCGAGTGCGGCGCCGCCCTCTCCTGCTCGCCGAACGCCTCGGCGATGGGCAGGTAGAACAGTGAGCCGTCGTCCTCTTTCTCGCCGACCAGCAAGGCCATGTTGGCCTGCGGTGCCGTCTTCTCTAGGGACCGACGCAACCACGCGTCGGCTAGATGCAGGATGGCGCGCCTGGGACGCCGGATCCCGACTGCAATGCGCCCGGGCTTGGGGCTGATGCGGATGATGTCGATGCCATATTTCGTCAACAGGTCGGTCTGCTTCCGCTCGAGCCAGGACACCGTGACCGACCGGCCATCGAGTTCAATCAGCCCGGAGTTGGGTGTCAAGCGAGACGCCAGGATCGGGGCGTCCATCCCTTCCTTCTGGATGGCCAGCCGGAGGCCCTTGATCTGTTCCTCAAGCCACTCCTGCGCCTCGTCCGCCTGACCCTTCCGAGCCATCGCGGCCACAGCCTGATGGACGTCCGGGTGCCAACCGGCGGGAACGAAAACCTTCGATGTCTCCTCCGTCCTCCCCCCAGTAA
Organism: uncultured Acetobacteraceae bacterium; assembly: GCA_964246905.1. Taxonomy (GTDB): domain Bacteria; phylum Pseudomonadota; class Alphaproteobacteria; order Acetobacterales; family Acetobacteraceae; genus CAHJXG01. The sequence goes on from CAXTTB010000007.1 coordinate 7,051, forward strand.
GCTCGGAGCAGGGATCTCCGGGCTCCACCACGGCCCGCGGCTCAGCAGGCACGAGCGGAGGTGTTCCGGCCCCGATGGCAGCATTCTCCGATGGCACGGGCTGAGAACTGAGAATACCCTCGTCGGCTCGTTCGCCTTCCTCCGCCCGGGGCCAATCAGGGGGGGGCCAGATTAGCGTGTCAGTTTCGTCGGCGACCAAGTCGCGCAACGCTCGCCCAATCGACGTCCGCCCGAACACCCATTGCGCGAGGGGACGCCTCCGGATCCGCGGCTCGTCCGCGTCGGGGACATGTAACCGTTCCGGTGGTTCCGTGGTCAGGTCGTGGACGAACACCATGGAGTGGCCACTGATCTCGATGGGCATGCTGCCCGAGCGGAGGGCCGCGATCCACTCCCCGAAGGGCACCCCGCCCACTTGGTCGAAAGGGTCGACGTGCTCCAGCACCAGGTCGGCAATGCGACCGCGCCAGGTCGCCGGGTCCACCGTTCCGCCCGGGCTCACCAGGCGTTTGTCGAAGGTCGAAAACGACGCCCCGAGTTGCTCGAGCGAACGCTGGCGCTGCTCGGCCAGGCTGTCCTTGCCGACGAACTTGGCTTCCCCTACTACCAGCCTGATGCGCGGCCCGTCCTCGGTTGCGGCAAAGTCCACGGCGAACAGGTCCGCACGCGACCCTTCCAGCCCAAGCCAGGAACTGAAGTCATCCAGGAAGAACCAGGCGCTGCGGTGCTCCGACGCGCTGGTCCCAAGCAGCAGATCAAGCTGGTGCTTGGCGAGCACCAGACCGAGCAGCTCCTGCGCGTGGTTCCGGCGCTGCGCGCCGCGCATGACGATTGCGCCGGACAACGACGAGGAAGCGGAGTGGATGGCCCGGACGATGCTTTGGAGTTCCTGGTCCGGCGCGGACGGCAACGCGACAGCGAGGTCCCCCATGAGCCGCTCGCCGAGTGCCGTCTCGCTGATCTCGGTCGAGACGATGACGTTGTGGTCGGAACGGGGATCGCTGAAGTAACGGATGATGCGACGGTCGTCCGAGGACACCAGCCTACGGTCCGCAAGACGGTCGAACGTCATCACCCAATTCCCGAGACGATGCGCCTTGGCCAGCACGTCGCTGACCTTGCCCGACCGGAACTCGACTTCCTGCATCGGAAGCCACGGCTCGCCCGTTTCGGACGCGCGGCCTTCCAGGACGTCGTGCAGCGCGTCCACGTACGCCTGCGCGGCATCGGGGTGCCCCGGGGCGGTCAGGTAGGTGCCAGATGTCGTGTCGCCGCGTTGGAACGGTTTGCGCTTCGATTGGGCCGTGGGGACGTGCGTCCCTAGATCGGCACCGGCGGCAGGTCGCGCCCTCGCCCACCTCACCTCCGCGCGGCGTGAGATGACGTCTTGCAGCAGCACGATGTCATGGTTCTTCCCGCCGGTGGTGTCGAGCATCTCGGGATTCACGATGGCGACCCGCAAGCGCGACAGGAAGTTCCTGGCTGCCTCACTGGTGAGGGACGAGTCGACCTCGTGCCCGATGCGGCGGTTCTGCCGCTCGTAGACACGGCGCAGGCTCGCAACGTTCTCGTGCGTGAGCACAAGGTCGCAGCGCAGGCTCGGCTCCGCCTCGATCCGGCGTGCCATGCTGTTCGCCATGAGAACCGGAAGGTCCTCGGACTCCGCGTCCAGCAGGACGGCGGAGAAGCTGGCCTTCTCGTGAGGCCGAAGATCCAGGTACTCGCTCGCGACGTTGTCGAAGGCACGGACGGTTTCCTCCGCTGGCTCGTCCGCGAGCGCGTCGGAAGAGCTGGAGGTCGGCGGCTCGAGCAGGCTGACATCGGCAAGTCGCCGTGTCTCGACCAGGAAGACCGGCGGCGACGTGGGCGCAATGCCGACGTCCGCGTAGTAGCTTTTCCCCGTGGAGGCGACTGTCGCATCGACGTAGGCGCCGACCTCGTCCGTGATCGCGGCGGGGCTGCGCAGCACGCGCCGTATCGCTTGCGCGAGCTGGCGCGACTTGGCCGCGATTTCTCCAAGCCGCAAGGGATGGCAAGGCGTCACAAGGAGGGAGGGGCGGTTCGTCTCGACAAGTGCGCAACCGATCCCGAGCAAGGGTTGCCAGAGATCCCGTACGCAGATCTCTGCCCTGGCCTCGCGCGCAAGGGTTCGGAGCAGTTCGCCGTAGAGTTCGGCTTGCCGCAACAGGGCGTCGTCGGCCAGACCCCGCCCTGTTGCCATGGCCCTGATGGCGCGCCCGTAAGCCTCGCGGAAGGTGTCGAAGGATGCACGGACAGCCTCGGCCTGCTCCGCCGTGAGAATGCCTGCCGCCAAGATCTGGGCCAGCGATGTGGTCCAGCGATCGTCGATCCTGTTCTCGGTCCGAGTTGGGTCGCAGAGACGCCCGTTGCTGTTTCCGGAGACATCGATGACGGTCGCGGCGTTCGCAAGATCGACGGCCTGCACCGCCCCATGGCGGTCGTAGCGGTTCGGGGCCATCCTGGCCCGAAGGAGCGGCACTCCGGCAGGCTCGGACGCCAAGATTTGGAGGTCGATCGGGAAGGCGGACGCGATCGCGTCCGCCTGCGGCTTCCAGATCAGCTGCGCGCGCGACGCGGCTTTGAGAGCCTCAGCACTCGGGACCCCCAGCGTGAGCGACGACTTGGGCACAACGTACCCCTCGAACCGGAACACGACCGCGTCCTTCGACGTGGAGGTGACTTCGTCCCTCTTGCCGTTGGCATCGACCCCTTTCTCCCAATCCATCTCGGACCAGCAGTGGCCGAAGTCCAGGACGACGTCCGGCTCAAGCAGCTCACGCAGGCCGCGCCATCGGTCCCGAAGAACCCGGCACAGCTTGGTGTTCTTGTCTTCGGTCCAAAAGGCGAGCGAGTGGGCGTCATGCAGGCGCACATAGAGGCAAGTTCCGGGGTCGTCGCCGTCGGGCCGCGCCCGCTCGGCGAGACGCAGCAGACCTTCGGCGAGGTCGTCAACTTCAATGGGCTTGCGGAACACGAGCCGCTCCCAACGGCGGTAGAGCTTCGGATCGGACCGAAGCCGATCACGGTGCGCGGCAAAGAACTCGTCAAACGCCTCGCTCGGTCGCGCGCTCTCGGAGCGCAAATCCCCGAGCAGACCGCGTTCGTCCAGCGAGAGGGCGACGGGATGCCTCGCGTCAAAGAGTCGCAACGTCTCCTCACCGAAGGTGAGGCGCGCCCTCCGGCGGTCCTCGGCGAACAGGCGTTCCACCTCCTCCCACGGGAGTTCGGCGGCTGCGGCCTGGGTTGCGGCCCAGCCGTCGTCGCCCACCCCCGGATCCCCGAGGAGCGCCGCGAGCACGGCGCACGAGTCCGGGGAGACCTCGCTGTTGTCGGACAGCGACTTGAGCCGCCGTTTCAGGTCGGATCTGTCGAGGGGTTCGCCATCCTTGCCCCTGAGGTGCAGAGCCGGGCGTGCCTCGTCAAACACCTTGCGGAAAAAGTGCTCCGCCTCGGGCGCCCCGTCGAGCTTGGCACGCGGGTCGCCCGCGTCGCGCGGGAGGCGCAACGCGGGCAGTGCGCGGCGTGCGGCGCGGGCCAACGCAAGCCCGTCGTCGGCCATGTGGCAGGCCAGCCTTACGGTAAACTCGGCGACCCTGCGTGCGTCGAAGGCGGCTTCCGACCGGACGAGGCCACGCAGGAGTTGCTCCAGGTGACGCCGCATGTCGTCGTCGCCAGACGGAAGGCCATGCTTCGCCCAGGGGCCTAGGTCTTCCAACAACCAGGTATCGTTGATCCGTTCGACGTGCTGCATGCTCGCTTCGACCGAGGCGACATGGCCCGTTGGAACCGAGAAGAGCGTCAGTGCGACGTCGTGGGCATACGGGTGATTCCGATGGTGCGTCGCTGTCTCGTCCGAGATCCGGGCTCCGCCAAGCGCTCCCCCAATGGATGATCCGCCCGCGAGGTCCGGGTGGACGCTGGCGTCAACACGAACTCCGCCAAGCTGGAGGGCAGCCACTTCTCGGGCGATCGCGCACGCGAGGTCGGCCGAAAGGCCCATCACGCCAAAGAGGAGGCGACCCGCCGGTGGAGGTTCAAGCAGATGCCCGAGGCGTTCGGCGACGACCCTTCCGATGAGATCAGACGGCAGCATGGACGACGTTCCCCGACAGCACCCGACGCTTTTGCGTGAACGGATTGACGACGAAGGCGCAATCGTCCGACTTGCGGTCGATGAACCCGAGCACGCGGAGCCGCTCCTCGAGCCTGCGCTCGTTTTCCTTGAGCGAGGCAAGGGGCACCGGCAGGTCACCGCTTGCAGTGTATGCCTCCTGGGGACCCACCACGAAGTGGTACCGCTGGCGCAGGCGCAGAAGGAATTGGCCGAGTTCGGTCGCTCCGGTCACATTGGCCAACACGAGCGCCTCCAGCAGGGCGTCGGACGGCGAGTACCAGGTTCCGGCCTTCTGTCGCGCATTCAAGAGGCCGATCCTCCGCGCATGGCTGGTCAGGGTCGATCCGATGTCGTGGTTGCGCGTCTTGGCCTTCGCGAGCATCTCCTGCAACTGCTCCGCCGGGGTTGGGTGACCCGCCGGGTTCGCGGTCTTCCTAGCCTTCCATGCGAACCGTTTGGCGAGCAGGAGCGCGGCCTTCTCGCGGTCGGTTGCGCCGTTGCCGAGGGATGTCCACTCCTCCGTCCCGGTGAAGGCGTCCACCAGCGCCTGGATGGCAAGATGGGGCAGGGCCTTGTGGGCTTTGTAGCGCTCCGCCGAGTGGCCCTGGACAGGGTTGTTGCGCGCCGATCCAGACATGTCGAGCACGAACGGGGCGATGTTGGCCCTGCCGCCCACGGACGCCGCGCGCTCGACGATGTAGATGACTTGGTGCAGCCCGCTGAGGCGCATCAGGAAATCGAGGCAATCCTCGACGGGAATGGCCTCTTGGGCGAGAATGGCTATCCAGTCCTCCGCGAGCCGGTCGTAGCGTGGGAGGCGCGCGACGGGCAGATAGCCAATGGTGGGCGCCTCCACGGCCTGGGCCTGGGCGGGATCCGCATCCGGTCCTTGCAGGCGGCGGGCGATCCGGTTCCATGGCCCGTCCGTCTCGAGCAGGCGCTCGGCCACGAGCCGCTCGAGTTCGTCCCGCCTCTCGGAGCGGTTCAGCATCAGGTAGAGGATCTCGCCGGTGCGCTGGAAGAAGCGACGGTCGAGGGAGAAGTCCCGCTCCAGCGTCATCTTCACGTCCGGGAAAAGCATCGCGTCGCCGACGGGCTGGAGGTGCCGTGACGTCCAACGTTTCGCGCCGAACTGTTCGACCTCGGCCGACCGGAGCAGTTCAATGGACTCCGCGAACTGGAGGAAGTCGTCCGAGAACGCGTCTCGCAAGTAGTCGCAATCGAAATCGGGGAAGTCGCGCTTGGATGCCTCGGTCCACCTGATCCAGCGTGTGGCGTCCTCGGCCCCCTCGCGCGCCGCGGCGCGGGTCACCTCCTGGTCGCGGAACAGCAGGTGGCGAAGGTTGTTGTTCAGCCTGATCTGGTATGAGAGCCGTTCGTGCGCGATGCCGTTCTCGCCCACCGGCAAACCGGTGAGGAGCGGTTGTCCCGCTCGGTGCCTGTGGGTCAGGATCTGCATGCACTCGATCAGGGTGAACCAGGGGGTCTGGTCGTCGTAGAGCGACAGGCCCCAAATCGCCGGGTCGCACCAGACGGTTAGGGAGTGGACCTTCTGGTCGCTGGGCACGGCGAGCGCGCCGGGGGCGAGCCAAAGGTCCGCGGAGGATGGGGCGGTGGCCATGCGGACTAACCTTCTATCTCGCGGGCTGCGACGGTTCCGTCCCTGGTGACGGACAAGATCTGGAGTGGCTGTTCCTCATCCTCGTCGAAACGAGCTCCGATGAACGAGGTGGCCGAGAGCGCGAAATGGCGCACCTCCTGCTGGCACTGCCGGGAGAAGCTCGACGGCAGGCTGCCGTGGGCCACGCGCATCAGGTACTCGAACAGGAGCGGTCGCAGGTCCAGCGGCGTCGATTCCGACGTCGGCCCTCCCGGCAGCCGGTGTATGATGGACAATCTCGGGCGCTTGATCGCCTGGTTCAACGAAAGCTGCAACCGGAGGTAATCGCCCGCCCCGCGACGCCGAACAGGCGAAAGCATGGTGAAGCGGCCGACCGTGCCTTCCGCCCGGCCGATCGAGCGCGCAAGCCAGAGCTTCTCGGTATCCTCGACCATCATGCCGGTCAGCGTCCGGTTCAGCCCCTTGACCAGCTTGCGGAGGACGTTGTCCAGGGCCGCCGGGTCCGCCTGCTTGGTGGGATCCGACGCCGCGGGTTCGGCGGCGGCGCAAAGGGCAAGATAATCGCTCGCGTGATGCAGCACGGTCAGTTGCCAAGGCCGGGGCGCATCGGCCCATCTCTCGTCGAGCAGGAAGAACATGCGCCTGCGCTGAGCCTCGAGCGCCGCGGCAAAGCTTTCCGCCTGACCGGGGTCGTCCCCCCGCGTATAGCTTTGGAGCCGTGCCTCGAAGATGGTCCGGCCGTAGGTTCGGTCCGCTGCCTCCAGGTTGCCGATGGTGGCCGCCGAGTTCCCCATGAGAAGCGCGTCCACGGGGTTGCTCGTCTCAAAGCCGATGCCGAAGGTTCCCAAGACCGAGAACACCCCGATGGAGCGGCGCTTCTCCTCGCGCACGTTGAGGCCGAGCGCGTTGTTGTAGGGATTGGTGCACCGGTAATCACCTTCCTTGGCGCGCTTGCGCGCGTCGGCGCAGGCCAGCAACGGGCGGTCCCGCCGCTTCGAGTCCCCGAGCAGGATGTTCACGGCCAGGATCAGGATCTGCCGAATCGGCACGTGCTGGTCGTTCATCGCAGCGATCCGCAGCGCCTGCTTCAGGCGGTGCCGGAATGCACTCAATCCAGAACGTCCGCGCAGTATCTCGCGATTGATCCTGATGGGGCATCTGTCCGTCCCCTGCGGCCCACTTGGGCACGCGTCGCAGCCGTGCGCCCAGGCGGGGTGCTCCAGGATCCCGTTGAAGACTTGATCGAGCGTCCTTTCTGTCGCGGTTCGGCTCAGGTTCAGCATGGCGACGCGCAGCCGTCCGGCATCGTCGCGGTCATGGTCGCGGTGGAGCATGTCCGTCAGCGCGGCGAGCACGTCTCTGAATCTCTCGCGTTCGGCGTCGCCAGTCCCGGCTGCCTCCATCGCGTCCCGCCAGAACTTCAGCAACTGCCCGTCGTTCGCAGCCAACAGATAAAGGGTTTCGGTGTCCTCGCCGAGCAGGCAGCGCGTCACATGCCTGATCTCCTCGGCCTTGGCCGCATTCGTCAACTGGCTGAGGTCGCAGATGATGCGGAGCGGCTTACCGGACGGGAGCACCGCTTCCAGAACCCCGCCGCCGGGCCAGTCCCCGTCCGCCCCACCCACCTCGTCAAAAAAGAACTGTCGAATGTGGTACGTTTTGCCGTCGCCAGCCGTGCCGGTCAGGATGACGCTGATGGGGTCGGCGCCAAGCAGGGCTTTCCTGACGGTCGCCAGCTTGGGCGCGGGCGTCTCGATCGGGGCGACCCCGTGGCGTTTGACGGCGCGGCGGACATGCTCGTCCACAAGCGTGTCGGACGAGGGCGAGGGACCGTAGCTGCTCAGGAAACCCACCAGAGGATTGTCGGTCACAGGTGGCATATGGCGCAGCCCTCCTCGTCGGACTTCGGCTTGAGCGCCCGCCGGGGCATCTTCTCGAGGGCGTCCAGCGAACGGCCGTCCACCCAGGTGTAGCGGCGCCCGTTGCGCCCGCTCTCGTAAGACTTGGCCTTCCCAAAGAGGCCCGGGTGCCGCTCCTTCAGCCCCTGCCATTCCCCGATCTGCTGGTAGAAGCAGAAGTAGCAGCCGGAGCGGGAGCGCCACTCGTAATACGCAGGCACACCCATGCCGCTGTCTTCGAGCAGGCGCTGGACGTCGCCCAGCCCAATGCCGTCATCCTTGAATGGGTAAACCGGCGTGATGTTCGGCTCCTCGGAAAGCAGCACCGGCTTACCGTTCCCGAGATAGCCCGAGCGGTTCTCGTCCGCGCGAATCCCGATATAGGAGTAGGCACGGTCGGACCCGATGTAGCGTTCGAACGGGTGGATCTTCAGCATCCGCGTGCACCACCGCGAACGCGGGCTCGGCAGGAAACCGGAGAAATGGTCGTAGAGCGCCACGTCAAAGGGGCTGCGACCCGGCTTTTCCGCGACGCCCAGCATGTCGAGTGCCGTGATGCGGGTCACCTTCCGTCCGAGCACATGCTCCAGGCGCTCGAAATACTCGTAGGTTTCCGGGAGCTCGGCCCCTGTGTCCGAAAACACGTACTCGAACGGCAGGTGGCCGTGGCGCTGGGCCAGATATATGGCAAGCGCCGTACTGTCCTTTCCACCGGACAGTGGAACAATATGCCGCGCCGACGAATCCTGGGCAGCCGCATCCATCTTGGCCACGGTCGTCATCTTGTTCCCCCTGCGGCCACCCGTTGCGGTGCCGCTTCACTTCTGATGCGTTCCAGCTTGGCTTCCAGCGCGGAGATGCGGGCCAGGATCACCGGCTCCAGAGCCTCGCCAGAAGCCGGATCGGCCAAGGCCGCGTCCTCCACCCGCGCGCGGCACTCCCGCAGCGCCCGGCGCAACTGGTTGGCCGTGCCGTCCTCCCATTTTTCGATACCCCGGTGCAGGAGCACCGAACTGACGGTCCTGGCCAAGCTCTCGGCGGAGTAGCGGCCGTTGGACGTGTCGAGCGCCGTCCGCAGGATCGCCTTGTCCGTCATGGTGACGTCGTCGCGCCGCATCAGGGCCAGGACGTCGAGGCAGGCCACCCACGATTGCACCCCGCGCACCGGATCGACGGTGGGCTTCAAGCTCAGGATCTCCCCCACGACCTCAACGGCCTCGCGTGCATAGCCCTCGACCAAGCGGTCGATGTCGTTCCGGGCCTTCTCGACCACCCGGAGGGTGGACTGGTGGCAGCCCAGCCTTGGATGCCGCTGCCCGAACGCTTCGGGAAGCTGCTGCAAAATCAAGCGCGGCGAATCTTCAGCGTCGGCCAAGAGGCGGAGGAGCAGCCGCCCGTCGTCGGTATGGCGCTTCGACCGCCGGACGCCCTCGGACAGCGTTGCGCGCCAGGCCGCCAGGGCGTCCGCCGCAAAGCGGACCCGTTCATCGAGCGGACCCGCCCGACGGTGGTCGAAGACATAGGCGACCTCACCGAGGTAGTGGGCCGCGTCCGCGTCGTTCGGGTGCACCTCGACCGTGATGCGCCCCGGTTCGAGGAACAGGCGGCTCGCGTCGAAGCCGAGGAGATCGGGTGCGTAAACGCCATCGGTGCGCAGGCTGACAGCTCGCCCGAACGCCTTGTAGCCCGCGACGACAAGAATGGGCAGGACGCCACTGGGCAACCCCACCGGCGGGGCGGACAGACCGGCCACCAGGTCGGCCAATGTCCTGGTGCCCGGAGCCTGGAAGAAGTCGGCGGCCAAGCTCCAGGCGTGACGCAGGCCCGGGTCAGCAATGTCTTCTGGCGTGGCGAAGCAGCCCGCATCGTCTTTCAATCGATGCAGTCCAGTAGCCTCCAGCACGGTGCGATAAACGGTGCTCTCAGCCGATGAGAGCTCTTCGTCCCGGTAGCCCAACCGGGCATCCTGCGCCCGCTCGAGGATGCGGGTGAGGACGCGGACTCTCGCGGTCTCCATCTGCCGCGACAGCCGGTTCCGCATCACCTGGTCGTTCCTGATGGTCGGGGTCGCCCCATACCAGCGGTCCATCAGGTCCGATGCCGCGATCCCGGCCGAACGGTCGCGGTCCACTTTCACCCTGGCGCCCGCGTACCACCATTCTGCGGTGCTCGGCCTGTCCGTGGTCAGCCGGTGCAAGACGACGGCAAGCTGGCGGCGGGCGACTGCGAGGAGTTCCGCGAGTTCCTGCCCAACCAGAGGGTCCTCCGCAAGGAGAGAGTCGTCGCGCTGCAAGGCCAGCAGGGCATCCACCTCGAGGGCGGCCTCGAAGACGTTGATCGGTTCGGCGGGCAGGACGACGAGCGTGCGTTCCCAGCCAGGCCATCCGGCCTCGACGCGGCGCCGGGCGCGCGCAAGTTCCTCGGCCGAGTCGGCAAGCACGAAAAAGATGTGGCCCCATTCGGAGAGCGGCTGGGCCTCGTGTAACCGACCTTCGCCCAAAGCGACGTCGGCCGCGCGCACGTAGCGGCCGGAGAGGTAGCGGGCAGTCCCGTGGACAAGGTTGTGGCGGATCGGCCTGATGAAGGGCGCAGGATGTTGGCGGTCCAGGAACTCGACGAGCTCGAAGCCCTCCATGCGACGCGCCCGCTCCTCGCGGATCCGCGTGGCGAGGTCCAGGTCGGCGCCGTGCCAGATCGACACGTCATCGTTCAGCTTGCGGTGAAGCAGCAGCTTGCGGGCGACCAGCGCATCGACCGCCGCGGCGGCCTCTTCGGCGCGCACGCCTCGGCTGGCCACGGCCGTCTCGAGAGTCGCCCGGGTGAGCCGCTTCCGCTCCCCGTCCACTCCCAGTTGGAGCAGGCAAGCGGCCGCCAGCGCTTCGCGCTCGGCGTCGCCCGCAGCCCGGCTCCTGGCCGTCTCCGTTTCCACCCAGCGTCGGTGGAAGCCGCCGATGCCCACGTCGGAGCGCATGGCATCGGAGAAGCTGGCGTAGACTTCCTCCATGCCGATGGGCCGGGACAGGTCGGCCGTGCTTAGGAAGGCGAACAGGCTGCGCTCGTTCTGGCCCACGCGCGCGACGAGCCGAGGCAGCACTTGCAGGGCCGCCGCCGAAACGGGATAGGCGCGCGCCAGCAGCCCGGCCAGCCGGTCCAGATCCTGCATCCCGTCGAACCAGCCTGCCTCGGCCACGCGGGAAGCCAAGGCGCGGAGAACGTCGCCGCGGGGCGGCACGACACCTTCCGGGCGCTGTTCGGAAACGACCGTGGCCGCGAGTTCATAGAGTTCCTGGCTGTCCTCGACGAAGCGCAGCTGCTCGAACCTCCCTTCGACCTTGCGCCACTCGTTGCGCGAGGTCTGGTTCAGCGCCGTCGCGTAGGCCAGCAGGTTCTGATGCAGCAGCAAGGTCAGGCTGGCTGAGGGCCGCCGCGCGCGCACCGCCCATTCGGCAAGGCGCTGCACGGCGTCGAGTTCGCGGGTCCGTCCCTCGTTGACGATGCCTTCGAGGTGGCGGCCGAACTCGTCCCAGACGACGGCGACGTGGTCCGTCTCCGCCAAGCCCTCGAGCGCGCCGAGCACCGCGTCGATGCCGCGCTTGCGTGGCAGTTCGAAGGCGTCGGCGAGCGCCCCGGGCAGGTCCCGGACCTGGCCGTTCAGGACGACCACGCGCCCGCAGGCGCGCTGCTCCAGCCTGCGCGCTAGGGCCAGGGAAAGGTCGGGTTCGACCGGCTTTAGCCGCTCGGCAAGGGATCGGAGGAGGTCCTTGTCCTTGTTGATGACAGAGAGCGCGCCGACACCGGCGGCCAGCGACTTGCCACTGCCATAGGCGGCCATCACCATCGTGGCCCCGCCTTGGAGCACGGCCCGGATCACCGGGGCCGACCTGCGCGTCGGCTGATAGTGGGACAGCCGCTCGGGGGCACCGACATCGTCCCGGAGGTTGACAGACCTGAGGCGAAAGCCGCTCATGCCGCGCCCCCGATCCTGTCGAAGTGCCTGTTGAACCAGAATGGAATACCCATCTCGGGGACTCTCAGGCGCCTTTCGGCACCGAGGAGATCGAGCGAAACGCCGAGCGCGCCGTGGTTGCGCACGGCCCTGATCGCCATCTCCTCAATGGCGTCGCCCGTCAATCCGAAGATCCGTCCGGGACCCCGGCCCCGCGTGAGCATCTCGCCGACCGACATCGCTGGCTGCTCGTGGTCCGCGGCGGCAGCCGCCACGCAGGCCATGAAGGCCTCCATCGGCACCTCGTCAAGGGGGCGCGTTTTCTCGAAGCGGCCCGTGTCCTCGTGGCGGACCATGAGGCCGAGGTCGCGGAGGGGAGACGAGGTGGCGTCCTCGGGATCCGGGCGATCGGACGACGACGGCGCGCCATAGGCGAGAAGGAGGCAGGCTACGTCGCGCTGAGCCACCGACGTCGAGGGCTCGTTCGCCGCGTGCAGGCGGAGGTAGCGCAGGTAGGCATCCACGCAGGTCGCGCGCTCGAAGGTCCGTTCCCGGAAATCGTTGAAGAACCAGCCCCAGACGCTCCTGCCGCGCCGGGCGAGGTGCAGGTGTACGAACCACCAGGTGGCTGGGTATTCGAGGAAAGGATCGCGTTGGCGGACCGCCTCGCCGAACTCGCTCGGCCGCAGCTGGCGAGGGTTCTTCCCATCCGCCCCAACCTGACGCGCCTCCGCGAGACCACTGGCGTCAAGCCAATAACGCAGTGACTTCACCATGCGGCTGCCGAGGCCCAGTTCCACGACAGCGTCGGCGCCCGTGTCGAAGCCTCCCTCGCTGCCCGCCAGCCGCTCAAGTCCTTTGCCGAGCCAGCCGTGGCGGACCGCAAACGTCTCGTGCCGCCCGAACTCGAAGCGGGTTTTCTGCTGCGTGTCGCTCATCGCACCATGGCCCTGAAGGTGTCCGCGATGACGCGGGCGGCGAGTCCCGCCTCGTCCATCGTGTTCAGGATCGAGAAGGAGAACCGGACGCTCGAGAATGCTTGCTGCTCCGGCATCCCCATCGCCATGAGCACGTGGGACGGCTCCGGCTTGCCAGCCGAACAGGCAGATCCCATCGAGCACGCGATGCCTTGCGCATCGAGCCTTGCCACAAGCACCATCGCTTCGACCCCCGGAAAACGTATGTTGCTCGTGTTCGGAACACGCGGGGCCCCGGTGCCGTTCACCCGGATGCCGGGGATTCGGTCGGCGAGGATCGCTTCGAACTCGTCGCGAAGCGCCTGCATGTGGGCGGTGGCGTCCGCAAAAGCCTCGGCGCGCAGGCGAGCCGCCAAGCCGAGACCGGAAAGTCCCGCCACGTTCTGGGTTCCGGCCCTGAACCCGCGTTCTTGGCCGCCGCCGAGGATCAGAGGATGAGCGCTTGCATCCCTGGGTTCCCGAAGCAGCAGAGCCCCCGTGCCTTGCGGGCCATGCAGCTTGTGGCCTGAGAACGTCGCGGCGTCGATGTCGGCCGCGTCCAAATCGATCGATACGCGGCCGATTGCCTGCGCCACGTCCGAGTGAAAGAACACGGGGTGCGGGGCGCGCCGGGCTTCCGCGGCGATTTCGCGGACCGGCTGGACCACGCCCGTTTCGCCGTTCGCCCACTGCACGCTCAGCACGATGGGGGCGGAAGCGGAACGTGCCACGCGCCCGACTTCGGCGGGATCGACCAGGCCCTCGGGCGAGACCTCCAAGAAGACCACACGCCCACCTCGTCGAGCGAACTCGGCCGCGGGCCGCAGCACGGAGGCATGCTCGACGTTGGAGGTGATCAGGAGGGATTGGAGGGCGCCTTCACCACGCGGGGTCAGGATGGTGTTGTTGCCCTCGGTGCCGCCCGAAGTGAAGATCGCGCCCTCTGGAAGAACGCCGCTCACGAGCCGACAAACATCGTCGCGGGCTTGTTCGAGGCAGGACCTCGCCATGCTGCCGAGCCAGTGGGCGCTGGACGGGTTGGCATATGTCTGCCGCATGCCGTCGGCGACGTACTCGACAACTGCCTCCAGCGGTCGAGTGGTGGCATTGCTGTCCAGGTAGACCCCGCCCGCGACGCCTTTACCGGCGGTCGCGGTGTCGCCCGCGGCCAGAGATCGACTCACTGCTGCCTCCCTTCGGACCCACATCTGCCGAAGCTCGTCAGCAGCACGGCGGCTCGGGCACCCTTCCGCCCACGACATCAGAGTATAGGCACGATTTTGCCACGATCACAAAGATGTTTTTGGGCGCTTTGCCGTATCTTCTTTTAGATTGGGTCGTCTCTGCTCGGCCTCGCTCGGATAGTATTTTATCAATGCCGAGTTATTACTTTGTTAACGAGCAGGCCGACATCGGTCGAAATCTGCTGCATTTCCTCGTAAATATCTTCCAAAAAGGTGAGACAGCACTGCATGTCGGAGTCGTAAAGGCATGCTTCGTGGTCGTCGGATACTCGGAGCAAGCCTTCATGGAGGTAGTCCGCACCCGGCTTATCGGGGTCGAAGTCGGCGCCCAGCCGCTCGGTCCAGGTCCGCAGCTTGGCCCAGCAGGCGTCCGCCTCCGTGCCGATCAACTCCCACCTGAACCCTTGCCACTCCGGCTGGTCGGTCCCCGAAATGCCTGCGAT
>CAXTTB010000008.1:0-11324 GCA_964246905.1 uncultured Acetobacteraceae bacterium
TGGTTGAGGTGATGCGGATGTTTGATCGGGGGGTGGGGATGCGGACTTTGGAGGCTGGGTGAGATTCTAACCAAGCGTTGGAGGAGGCTATTTCGCTCTCTTTATACCGCTAATCTGAATGCAATTGCCGATTGAAATCAATATGCTTGCTTGAAAGCAGACATAAATCCAAATGGGCTTTCCAAGGTCAGCAGATATGATGCTCAATGGGCATACCGAACCCTGCGCGAGAGGTAACGATGGTCAACCTTAAATTTATAAAGCAGATTGGCCGCGGTGGGTTTGGCAACGTGGATTTAGTTGAGGACGAGGCGGGACGCCAGTTTGCGCGGAAGACATTCGCCCCAAATCAGCCAATGAATGCTAAGCTACTGGATAATGTAGCTAAAAGATTTGCCAAAGAGATTCGCATCCAAAAAGAAATATCTCACGCAAACATCGTTCCTATTGTCAGCGAACATCTTAGTGCCAATCCACCTTATTACCTGATGCCGCTCGCGATTGGTACTTTGGCTGACGATTTAGAAACTGATCGAACGCTTGGAGGAGATTTTATCTCGGCAATCAGCGACATCGTTGCTGGCCTCGAAGAGCTACACTCTATGCAAATATATCACCGCGACCTCAAACCTCAAAATGTCTTGCGTATGCCAAAAGGAGATGAGCCTGGAAAATTTTTCTATGCCATTAGTGATTTTGGTCTTGTTTCGATGAAAGAGTCGCAATTGTCAGCATTAACAAAGACAGGCATGCGAATGGGTTCAGATTATTACACAGCTCCAGAAATAACCAAAGACTTGAGACGCGCTTCCGTGCAATCGGACGTATATTCATTAGGATGTATTTTGCATAGTATGACTGGTAGTCAGGACAGGGTCCCATGCGGCGAGATCAGAGAGCCGGGAGACTTTTCTGCAATCCTCCTTGGATGTACGCGGAAAGATCACAGCCAAAGATTCAAGTCGGTTCGTGCGGTTTTGGATGCAATCTTGAGCGTGGATGTCACATCGACGACAGCTCTGACCGAGGCATCATCGAATTTCATTGACGTGTTGGAGGGCAATGTAGCGCCATCGCTCGACTATTGGAATTCTTTGGCTGAATTCCTTGAACATGATGCGTCAACTGGTGAAGAGGCCGCAATTTTTCGTAAGCTCAATACTGAGCACATTCAGAATGTTTGCATTGCTGCGACCGACTATGCAAACCGAATCGGAATCGCTTTTGCTCAATGGGTTGATCGCTCATCCTTTAATTTCGAATATTGTGACGCTTTGGCTAATCGTCTTGAAGAATTCTTCAATTTGACCGCATTTGAGTGCAAAGTTGAGTGTCTTACAGCGCTGCTTTCGATGGGCACCTCCCATAATCGCTGGTTCGTTGAGAGGAAATTTTTTCAACTTTGCGGGCCGGAGATGGACGATAGTTTGGCAAAGCGGGTCGCCATTCAGTTTCGTATTGCCGGAAGTGCCATCTGTGCGGACATTGCTCATCTGGAAGACTCTATTGGTGTCAACCGAACCGGGTTTCACCCCACATTGGCGAAAACCCTAGATGAAATCTGCTCGTGAGGAGAGATAAGTGAGGTTTGATGTAGCGGCAATCTCCGACGCTGGACCCCGCACGACTAATGAGGATGAAATAGCTTGGTGGTCAGTGTCCGAAAGCATCCTGGTTTGTGCCATCGCTGACGGCTTAGGCGGTATGGGCGGCGGTAGTGATGCGTCAGGCATTGCAATAACGACGCTGCGTCATGAATTACAGCCCCTATTAATATCTGCTGCACACCTTATGCAGGCCGCAGGGCAGGCACATCTAAACATTGTCACTGCTCAAAAAAAGTCACTTCAGTTAAGCCGTATGGCGACAACATTAACCGCGGCCATTTTCTCTGAAAATCGACTAGTAGGCATACATTGCGGCGATACTCGGGCCTCAGTGGCCCGCGCAAACGGAATTATGAGACTTACAGCAGATCACTCGGAGGGTGAAAGGCTTTTCAGTGCAGGAAAACTGACGAAAGAAGAACTGAAGGACTATCCTCGGAAACACATTCTTGATAGCGCACTCGGTGGCAGCGCTCCTCCTCGGATTGATACTTTTGAGTTCGATCTAGCACCAGGCGACAAAATATTTTTCACAACCGACGGTGTACATGGAAAAATTCTTCTTCGAGAAATGCGTGATATTGCCGTACATCATGCGTCTGCGCAGAGTTTTGTCACGCAACTTACGGAGATACTAAAGTTGCGCTCGCCGGAGGACAATTTTAGCGTTCTAGCAGTCTTTGTGTTCTAAGTCTTGTTACAACAAAGCACGTAAGAGCTGCGTAGTGCATAGTCGTTACGTCCAGAGTCCCCAATTTCCAAATGACTTTTGTTCGCAATAATTAATAGACGTTCACGTCAAATTGACAACGATACGATAATCATACAGAACAAATTGCATGCGTCAATCATGACACCATGGAGGAGACAAAGTAGTTCATATGCTAGTTTATAGATTTATTACTATTCCACGGCAGCGCCCGGCGTACCTGTAGACACATCCCCTGGCTTAGGCCGGTTCATCATCGCCCCCGTCATCGGAATAAAGAACACCCCCACGTCCTTCCGAGACCGGACCTTCCCATCCTCATCCTTCGTGTAAACATACAGCAACTGCCCCCGCTTGAACGGCTGCCCGATCGGGATCAGCATCCGCCCGCCGGGCTTCAACTGCTTGAACAAGTCCGGCGGCGCGTACTGCGCGGCGCAGGTGACGATGATCACGTCGAAGCCGCCCTTCACCTCCGGCCAGCCGAAATAGCCGTCGCCGACCCGGGTCTGCACATTGTCGTAGCCGAGCGGCGCAAAGATCTTGCTCACCGCCTGGCCCAGCGGCTCGATGATCTCGATGGAGTAGCTGCGCTGGACGATGCGGGACAGCAGCGAGCTTTGGAAGCCGCTGCCGGTGCCCACCTCCAGCGTCGTGTCGCCGGGCTGCGGCTTGCAGACCTGGGTCATGTAGGCCTGGCCCAGGTAATCCGACAGTGCCGAGCCGTAGCCGAGCGCCCAGGGCTTCGGGTCGTCCTCGTAGGCGACGCCGGATTGCGAGCGGTGCTCGGGATACACGTAGTGGAAGTACTCGCGCGGCACCTCCCCAAAGGCGCGCAGTACGGCCGGGTCGGCGGCGCCGAGGCGTTCTTTCAGGTAGGCCTCGATCCGCTGCATCGCCGCGGGCTTGCGGGCCTGGATCGCCTGGAACTGCGCTTCGGTCAGGTCGGTGGGCCGCCCAGACTTCCGCATGGCCTCCATGTAGGCGTCCCGCGTCCAGCCCGCCGTCGATGCGGCCCGCGCGGCCCCGGCGAAGGGCGCGGCCATGGCGCCGGCCAGCACGGCGCGGCGGGTCAAATGGTGGGGGATGGCTGCCACTGGACGGTCTTTCGTACGGAGGGATAGGCGAGATAGGTCACGACATAGAGCAAGGCGGCGATCAGCAGAACCCTGTCGAAGCCGAACTGCACGGCGATGAGGTTCGCAAGCGGCGTGGCGACGACGGAGAACGCGCCGTTCAGGCCCCAGGCCCACGGCAGCACCCCGCCCCCGGCGCTGCCGGCCCGGGCCAGGCCGAGCGGGAACGGCAGGCCAAGCGCCAGGGACACCGGCGCCACCAACGCGACGACGACCGCCGCCCGCAGCAGCCAAGGCAGCCCCAAGGTCGCCAGCAGGAATGGCTGCAACCCCAGCAGCGCCAGGGCGCACCAGGCCACGACCACCGCCGCCGACAAGGCGATGCCGACCTGCCGCACCCGGTCGGCCAGCAGGCTGCCAAGGCCGGAGAAAATCAGCATCCCGGTCAGCACGAGGGCAAAGGCGCTGGTGCGGTCGTTGAGGTAGAGGCTGGCCTTCTCGATCAGGAAAATCTCGATGAACAGGAAGCCGAGGCCGAGCGAGGCGAAGTACAGCACCGGACGCAGCATCAAGGGACGCCCGGACCGCGCCCCCGCCACGCGCGGCGCCAGCAGCGGCACCGCCAGCACCAGCACGGCGATCACCACGGCCTGTAGCAGCACCGCGAGGTTGACGAGCTGCCCGACCTCGGCCTGCGGCAGGATCTCCAGCCGTTTCAGGATCGTCGGAAGCTGGTTCAGGCGCAGGATGGCGTAGTAGGACGGGCGGTCCAGCGTGATCGGCGCGAGGTTGAAGGCGTCCTGCGATTCGCTCCGCTCGCCCCGCAGCACCTGCCCGGCCTCGTCCGCCACCGCGTCTTCCGACCCGGCGCCGGACGTGACCTCGCCGCTCTCGAAGCTGACCGCCGGCAGGTCGTTGTAGATGCCGGCGCGGGCGGCCTCCACGTCGATGCCGGGGTAGTACGACACGTCGAACGACCGCTCGTCGCAGAAGGCGCGGACGGCGGCGATGCGCTCCGGGGTCCAAGGCTCGCGGCCGACCAGGACGCGGAGGTTCCAGGCGGAGCGGTACACCACGACATGCGCCGCCGGGTCGGTGACGTGCGCGCGGCGCAGCGCCTCCCGCACCGTCGCCAGCACGCGGACGGCATAGACGGGGAACTCCCGGATCGAGACCGGGATCGACACCAGGCCGCCGGGCGCCAGCGTGCTGAGATAGCCGGCGACGGCCTCCGCGGTGTAGGCGGCGGCGTTCGCCTCCGCCGCGTCGAGGAAATCCCCGCTGACATCCACCAGGTCGTAGCGCCCGCCGCTCCGCGCCGCCGCCAGCGGGCTGTCGGGGGACAGGTTCACGCGCGGGTCCGCGGCC
The DNA here is from genome assembly GCA_964246905.1 of uncultured Acetobacteraceae bacterium. Lineage (GTDB taxonomy): Bacteria > Pseudomonadota > Alphaproteobacteria > Acetobacterales > Acetobacteraceae > CAHJXG01. The sequence continues at coordinate 4,761 of CAXTTB010000008.1, forward strand.
AGGGCCGGGGACGGGCCGAGTCCGCGGCGCAGGGCGTCCAGCAGCACCGGGTCGGGTTCCAGCGCATCGACGTGGCCGGCCCCCAAGGCCAGGGCCTGCTGCACGCGGAACCCGCCGCTCGCGCCGGCGAGCAGGACGTGGGCGCCGGGCAAGAGGCGGTAGGGCAGCGCGTCGAGCGCCGCCGGGGCGTAGGCGGCTGTGGCGCCTTGGGCCTTGGGCAGGGCCGCGATCCGGTTGCCGTCGCGGTACAGGCCGAAGGCCGGCGGCGGCCCCGGCACGCCCAACATGCCGGCGTTGTTGGACACGTCGGTATCGACGCGCTCGGTGAAGTCGTCCAGCAACGCATACACCCCACGCGGTGAGCGGATTTCCGCCACCTGCTTCGCATCCGGCACATGCAGCGGGGCGTAGATTGCCTTGAAGTCGTTGTAATCCGCCCGCGCGTCGAGCAGCAGCACGGCCTCGCTGACGACCAGCGCCGCGAACGCCGCGAGGCCGACCCGCACCGGGCGCCGCCCGAACCCGGCGCTGGCCGCCAAGAGGACCAGCAGCGCCGCCACGAGCTGGAACGGGTGCAGCACGTTCATCAGGCCCAGCACGCACGCCGCCCCGGCCCCAGCGCCGGTCAAGTCGAAGCCATACACCCGCGTCACCCGGTCCTCGTTCAGCACGAAGGTCAGGCTGATGTACAGCCCGGTGAGGAAGAAGAACGGCAGCAGGACCGCGTAGTACAGCGCGATGTAGCCGAGCTGCGGCAGGAACGTCACCGCGTTCTGCAACTGCAGCGGGTTGAACGGGTTCGCGGTGGTAGCCTGATAGCCGCCGGCCGCGGCGAGCACCAGCGCCACCGGCAGCCAGGTCAGCAGCGCCGCCCCGTGCCGTACCGCCCAATCCCGCGCCAGCGCCACGCTCACGCCGCTGAGCGCGAAGCCGACCATGACGATGGAGATGACCCAGTAGCCGTACTCCGACCACTTCGCGACGGCGAAGTACCGGGTGAGCGCGATCTCGTAGGCCACCGCGGCGCCGGAGATCAGGAACAGCGGCACCAGCGACATGCGCGGGCGGCCCGTCTTGGGCAAGACCGTCATGGCCAGACAACCCGGCGGTTGATGAAATCGTCCAGCAGGATGTTGAAGCGCGCCGGTTCGTCCACGAACAGCGCATGGCCGGCGTCCGTGAACAGCGCGGTCTCCGCCGTCGGGTGCCGCGCCGCGAGGTTGGCCGCCTGCTCGGCGAACCGGGGCCGGACGACGTACAGGACGGGCTTGCTCACGGAATACACCGCGTCCCGCCAGTAGCTGCGCGGCACCGCGTAGCCGGCGAGCCGGGCGGCGACCTCGGGCGGCGTGTGCAGCGCGGTGTCCGTGAGGCGCTCAAGATACGCTTCTCCCGGAGTGCTGCGGAACATGCCTTGCACGAAGCGACGCATCTTCACCTCGCGCTCCAGCGGTGGGCCGTGGTGCGGCAACCCGCCGGCGGGCTTGGGCGGCGGGTCCTCGCCGACCGAGTTGTCGATCAGCACGAGGCCGGCCAGCCGCCCGTCCCCGTACTGCTGCACATAGGCCAGGCTGTCGAGCACGCCCAGCGACCAGGCCACCAGCAGCACCGGACGGTTGCCCAGCGCCGCGATCAGGTCGCCGATGTCCTGGCCGCGCCGGGTCGGGGTGTAGCCCTCCGGCGGGATCTCGCTGTCGCCCTGGCCGCGCGGGTCGAGCGCCACGACGTGGTAGGCGCGGGAGAACGCGGCGAGCTGCGCCTGGAAGATCCAGGCCGGCATCGCCCAGCCCGGCACGAACACGACCGTCGGCGCCCGCGGCGGCCCGCCCTCGATCAGATGCAGCCGCACGCCGTCCGACGTCCGGAACCACTTGTCCGCCGCCCAGGCCGGCACCGCCAGCGCCGCGAACAGCAGCGTCAGCAGGGGCACGAGCCAGGGCAGGCGTTGAGCGCGCATTCCGTGTTATGGCCGGATGCATCGCAGCCGTGTCAACCGGACGCGGCGCGGGGCCGGCGTATTCGTGAGGAGACCGTGCAGTGAGCGATGACAATGACCCCGGGCGCACCCGCCAACTCGTGGCGGCCGTCATCGTGCTGGCCGTCCTGATCGGCGGCGGGCTGTGGCTGACCGGGGCGCTGCAGGGGACGACGGCGATCCAGGACTGCGTGGCCGCCGGGCGGACCAACTGCGCGCCCATCCGGAACTAATGCGCGAGGTCCTGCGGCACGCCGGCTGACCGGAGCTGCAGGTCGCGCATCCCGGCCCCGATGACGACGGCGACGCCGAGCAGGATGGCGCACACGGCGAACGAAAGCTGGAAGCCGCCGACCAGCGCCGTCCGGGCCAGGCCGAGGCTGCCGAGGTCCGCCATGCCCTCCGCCCCGCCGCGCAGGGAACCCAGGTCAACGCTGCCCGCGATCCCCGCCGCATGAAGCCCGGCGTTGAAGCGGGCCACCAGCAGCGAGCCGACGATGGTGCTGCCGAATGCGCCGCCCATCGAGCGCAGGAACAGCAGGGACCCCGTGGCCGCGCCCACGTCGCGCCGCGCCGCCGCGTTCTGCACCTGCATCAGGATGCTCGGCATCGCGGCGCCGGTGCCGACGCCCAGCAACGCGGTGCAGGGCAAGACGAGGGAAAGCGGCGCGTGGCCGGCCAGCAGGGCCAGACCCGCGAACGCGACGACGGTCGCCAGCAAGGCGGTCAGCACGATGCCCTTGGTGCGCCCGATCCGCCGGGCATACTGGCCCGCCGCGAACGCGCCGACCACCGACGCCACCAGGAACGGCGTCACCAGCAGCCCCGACCCGGCGGCGTCCACGCCCACCACGAGCTGAAAGTACAACGGCAGCAGGAACGTGGCGCCGAACATGCCGAGCGAGGTGAAGAAGGCGATCATCACCCCGCGCAGGAACACCGGGTTGCCGAACAGGCGCGGCGGCAGGATCGGGTCGGCGACGCGGCGCTCCTGCCAGACCAGCACCGCCAGCAGCACGACGCCCAAGACGCCCATGCCGAGCACCGGCGCCGAGGCCCACGGGAACTCCGTGCCGCCCCAGCTCAGCATCAGCAGCAGCGCGGTGACGGCCCCCGCCAGCAGCGCCGCGCCCGCGCCGTCGATGCGGGCGTCCCGCCGCTGCACAGGCAGGGTCCGCAACGCCTTGTCGCACAGCCACATGGCCGCCAGCCCGACCGGCAGGTTGGCCCAGAACACCCAGCGCCAGGATGCATGGTCCGTGACGTAGCCGCCGACGAGCGGCCCGGCGACGGAGGCCACCCCCCACATCGACGCCATGTAGCCCTGGTAGCGCCCGCGCTCCCGCGGCGAGACGACGTCCGCCACCGCCGCCTGCGCCATCGACATCAACCCGGCGCCCCCCAGGCCCTGCAGCGCCCGCGCGGCGATCAGTTGCGGCAAGGTCTGCGCGAAGCCGCAGATCATGCTGGCCACGATGAACAGCACCAGCGCCGGCAGCAGCAGGGCGCGGCGCCCGTAGATGTCCGACAGCTTGCCATAGATCGGCGTCGCCGCGGTGCTGGTCAGCAGGTAGGCGGTGACGATCCAGGACAGGTGCCCGAACGCGCCCAGGTCGGCGGCGATGGCGGGGACCGCGGGGATCACCACCGTTTGGTCCAGCGCCGCCAGCAGGATGCACAGCATGATGCCGGTGATCACGCGCTTGATCTGCTGGTGGCTGTAGGCCGGGATCGTGTCGAGGAGCGCCGCCGGGATCGGGTCGTCGGGAACGATGTCGGCCATGGCCCGGGCATACTCCCCGCGGCCCGGCCTGTCAGCCCCTTCAGGCCGCCGGGCGCGTGCGCGCGGCGGCGTCGTGCAGCAGCCGGTCCAGGATCACCGCCCGCTGCCCGTAGGTGTGCTGGGCCAGCACGCGCGCCCGGGCGGCATCGCCGATGGCGCGGGCGCGGGCCGGGGTGAGGCTTCTCAGGTGCTCCGCCACCTCGGCGCCGTCCCGCGCGACCAGCACCTCGGCGCCGGGCTGCAGGAACAGCTCGATGCCGTCCCAGGCGTCGGTGATGAGGCACGCGCCGGCGCCGGCGGCCTCGAACACCCGGGTGGCCGGGGAGAAGCCCACCGCCGCCATGCTGTCGCGCGCCACGTTCAGCACGGCGAGCGCGGAGCAGTTGAAGGCGTTGTGCTCCGCCGTGCCCACGTGCCCGACCGCGCGGACGTTGCCCGGCATCGCCTTGTCATGCCAGCCGTTGCCGCCCAGCAGGAAGCTCCGTCCGGGACAGCGCGCCGCGGCATCGAGGAAGAACGCCTCCACCCGGGCCTCCCGGTCCGGCAGGCGGTTGGCGAGGAAGGCGAGGTCCGCCCTGTACTGCGGCATCGCCGGCACCGGATGGTGCGTCGCCGGGTCGAGCGCGTTGTAGATCGGCACGCACTGCCGCGCCCCGAGCGCCCGGTAGGCGTCCACGACCGGCGGCCCGCCGCCGTACGTCAGCACGAGGTCGAGGTCCGGCAGCGCGCGGCGCATAGGGTGGTCCGCGTCGGCGCGGATGGCGGCGAGCGTCGCGGGCGCGTCCACGTCCATGAACGCCCGCACAGCGCCGGGCCGGGCGTGCCGGAGGATGCCGGCCAGCAGCTCGTCGTCGAACACGCCGACGCCGCTGGCCTTGACGACGATGTCGGCGCGCGAGGCCTCGGCCAGCACCGCCTGCACGCCGGGGACCGTTGCGGGATAGACGGTGACGCGCGCCCAGTCCGGCGGGTCGATGTCGCGGTGGCTCTGCCGGTCGAAGGCGTCGGGTTCGTAGAAGGTGATGCGGTGGCCCAGCCGGGCCAGCGCGCCCAGCAGGCCGCGGTAGTAGGTCGCGGCGCCGTTCCAGTACGACGACAGCAGGCTCGATCCGTAGAAGGCAATGTCCATCAGGCGCTCAGGGTTCGGGGTGCGTCGAGCCGGTCCAGGATGCCGAACAGCTCGTCCACGCGATGGGCGCAGCTATGCCGGGCGCGGATGGTGGCGAGGCCGTGGGCGGCGAGCGCCGCGGCGCGGGCCGGGTCGGCGTCGAGGGTCGCCATGTGCCGCCGCATCTCCTCGCCATCCCGCGCCATCAGGAAGTCCTCGCCCGGCGTGAACAGCCCCTCCGCGTCGTCCCATGGGGCGGAAACCAGGGGGATGCCGCAGGCCAGCGCCTCGAACACCCGGATGGTGGGGATGCCGGGCAGCGCGGTCGCGTAGAAGCGCCGGGGCACGTGCACCGTCATCTTGTGCCGGGCGAACACGCGGGGCGCCTCGGCGTTCGGCAGCCAGCCGCGGTAGCGCGCGCCGTGCCGGGCGAGCATCGCCAAGGCCGGCTCAGGGTAGCGCACGCCGTACACGTCGAGCGGCAGGCCCAAGGCGGCGGCGGGGGCGAACAGGAACGTCTCCAGCTCCGCCGTGCGCTCGCCGTCGCCCCAGTTGCCGATCCAGACGGCGCCGGTGCGTGGCTGCCCGGCGGCGGGCGGGTGGAACAGGCGGGTGTCGGCGGCCTCATGCCAGGTGAACACACGGCCGCCCCAGCCCCAGGCGCGGTAGATCCCGGACAGCGCCTCCCCGAAGGCCAGCACGCCGTCATAGGCGGACAGGTCGTAGTGCCGCATGGCGTCCGGGTCGCTCGCGGCGCGATGATGCGTGTCGTGGAACAGGAGGCGGAAACGGCGCCCGGCGCGGCGCAGGCGGCCGATGCCGGCGACGAGCGCCGGCTCGTTCCATTCGTGCACGATCACGACGTCGGCGCCGTCCACCAGTCCGGCCAAGTCGGCGCCGGGTCCATAGACGGTGCTGGACAGTTCGGGATAGGCGTCCTGCCAAGCCGTTTCGGCGGCCGGGCCGCCATCGGCGCGCAGGTTCTCGCGGCTCCATGCGCCGGCGGGTTCGAAGGCCCGGACCTCATGCCCGCGCGCCGCCAGCTCGCGCAGCACGCCGCGCAGGAAGTGCGCGTTGCCGTGGTTCCAGCAGGATGCGAGGGAGTGGGTGAAGTAAACGAAGCGCATCAGGCCCGCACCGCCACGCCGCGATGCACCGCAAGCGTGCCGGCGGCCATCTTCTCGACCGTGTAGCGCCGGGCACGCTCCTGCGCCCGCTCGGCCCAGGGTCCCGGCGCTGCCAGGGCCTGCCGCAGGGCCGGAAGCAGCCCGGCCTCCTCCGCCACGAATATCGCGGCGCCGTCCCACAACTCCCGGAATCCCGGCGTGTCCGACAGCACCAGCGCCATGCCGGACTGCGCCGCTTCCAGCACCGCAAGGCCGAACGGCTCGTAGCGCGCCATGGAAGCGAACACGGTCGCCCCGGCATACTCGGCGGCGAGCGCGTCCGGGGTCAGGGTGCCGAGCAGCCGCAAGCGGTCGAACCGGGCTTCCGACCCGTCCGGGCCGCGGGTCGAGCCGGCGGCCATGACCGGCACGTCCAACCCGGGCGCGGCGCGGTCGAGCCAGTCCGCCGCCTTGCCGGCATCCCACAAGCGCCCGGCCGTGAGCACGCCGGGGCGCCGGGACCGCGGTGGGAGGGGTCGGGCGCGGCCGCCGTTATGCACGACCTGCATCGGCACCGGGCCATACGCGGCCT
>CAXTTB010000008.1:11334-21112 GCA_964246905.1 uncultured Acetobacteraceae bacterium
CCGCGCGGGTGGCGGTGGGGCGCCAGGCAAGGTCGTCCGGCATCGGCCCGCCCCGCACTGCGCGCCACCAGGTCGCCACGCAGGAATGCGCGACCGCGCCGACCGGCGCCGGCCAGCGCGCCGTCCCGACCAGCGCCGGCGCATGGAGGTGCACGCCACCCACGCCCATCAGCGCCGCCAGCCCGGCAAGACGCTCACTGGCCTGATCCAAGTCAGGCGCCGCCGCCGCGGTCCAGTCCAGCGGCAGGCCGGTGTCCACCAGGCGCAGCCCGGGCACCGTTTCGGCCTCGGCGCGCTGCGCGGGGCTTGCGGGCGGCCCCATGACGGCCAGCACCGTCCGGACCCCGCGCTCCGCCAACCCTTCCGCGAGATCGACCGAGTAGCGCCATGTTCCGCCCACCGCATCGGTCGTCATCAGGAGCCGGGTTGCGGGGCGCCCTACCCCGTCCGGCACGCCTGTTCCAACTCCCGCAACGGCACGGGCCGGCCGTCCTGGATGTCGGAGAACGACGAGAACTGGCCGAGGTAGTGGGAATGCGCCCGCTCCCAAGCGGCCTCGTCAGGCAGGCCGAACAGCCGGTGGTAGTCCGGCGAGCTGGGATACGGGTAGAGCGGGACAGGATCGTTCGCCCACACGCCGGCCGCACGCAGCCGGTCCCGCCAGGCCGCCACCAGCGCCTCGTCGTCGCCCTTTGTCTCCAGCAGGTTGGCCTGCACGAAAGGCACATGCCGCCGGGCGAGGATGAGCAGGTCCGCCAGCTCGTCGGTCGAGAGCCGGCAACGCTTGTCGAGGGCCGCCCGGCCATCCTCCGTCAGGCTCTCGACCCCGGCCTCGATCGAAACGCACCCGGCGGCGCCGAGGAGAGCGAGCATGTCGGGCTTCCAAAGGTCGATCCGGGTCTGCACGCCGAACTCAATCGGCCTCTCCCGCAAGGCTTCCAGCAAGGGGCGCTGCGGCAGGAAGATCTCATCGATGAAATACACGTACTCGACGCCTTGCGCGGCCAAGCCGTCGATCTCCGCCAGCAAGGGGGTCAAATCGCGCCGCCGGTATTTGTCGCGGAAGTCGATCTTGGCGCAGAAGCTGCACGAGTAGGGGCAGCCGCGCGACGCCTCGACCTCCGCTCCGGGCCGGGCCGGGGGACGCTCGAAGCGGTGATGATGGTGATGGTGCCGCCGCACCCAGTCGTCGGGCCAGGCCAGCGGCGCCAAGTCGGTGAAGCCAGCAGCCCGCGGCCCACCACCCTGCCGCAGCACCCCGTCCTCCAGCGTCGCCGTGCCCGGCACGGTGCCAGGCCGCCCGCCGGCTGCCAGCGCCGCCACAGTCTCCTCGCACTCGCCCATCACGACGGCATCGGCGCCCAGCTTGCGCAGCGCCGCACCCGGCGTCGCCGAACCGTGCGGGCCGACCGCCACCGTCAGCCCCCCCTGCCCGGCCAGCGCGTCCAGCATCCGCCGGGGCACCCGCAGCTCGGGCGGGGCGCAGCGCCAGAACAGGTAGCTGGGCGCCGTCGCCACCACCGTCATCGCCGGGCCGAACGCACGGACCTGCTCGGCCATCTCCGCGTAGGATTGGCCCATCAGATGGCCGTCGAGCAGCAGCACTTCGTGCCCGTCCCGCTCCAGCAAGGCGCGGCAGTAGCCGAGTTCCAGCGGCAGATGCGGCTCGCGGCAGCCGAAGTAGATGCTGCCCTCAAAGGTCCACGGCGGGTTGAGCAGCGCCACCTTCATGCGGCATCCCCGGCCACCGCCGCATGCTCCCGCAACGGGCGTTCCGCGGCGATCCACTGCGCGAGCCGCCGCAACCCGTCGCGCCAGCCGACCGCCGGCCCCAGCCCCAACGCCGCCGCCGCCCGGCGCGTGTCGGCCACGAAATACCGCTGGTCGCCCGGCCGCCAGTCCGAGAAGCGCAGGTCGGCGGACCGCCCGGTGAGGTCCGAGATCTCAGCGAGGATGTGCAGCAGCGTCACGGCGTTGGCCGGGCCGCCGCCGAGGTTGAAGGCCTGGCCGGACACGTCGCCGATGCGGTCCCACGCCGCGAGGTAGGCATCCACCGCATCGTCCACGTACATCACGTCGCGCACCTGCCGCCCGTCGCCGTAGATGCTGATCGGACGCCCGGCCTGGACGGAGTAGAGGAAGTGGGCGAGCCAGCCCTGGTCCTCCGTGCCCAACTGGCGCGGGCCATAGATGCAGCTCATGCGCAGCACGCAGGCCGGGACGCCGAAGCCGCGGGCATAGTCCAGCACGTACTGGTCCGCAGCGCCTTTGGAGCAGCCGTAGGGGGTGTAGAAGTTGAGCGGCCGGTCCTCGCCGACGCCGTGGCGGCGCAGCGCCGGATCCTCCGGCAGATAGGCGTCGCCGTCGCGGGCCAGCCTGATGTCGGCCAGGTTGCCATAGACCTTGTTGGTGCTGGCGAACACCAGCGGCGGCGGCGCGGGCTGCCGGCGCAGCGCCTCCAGCAGGAACAGCGTCCCCCGCAGGTTGACGTCGAAATCCCGCTCGGGGTCGGTCAGGCTGGTGGTGACGGCGACCTGCGCCGCCAGATGGAACACCGCGCGGGCGCCGCTTGCGGCCTGCTCCAGCTTGTCGCGGTCGCGCAGGTCGGCGATCACCGCCTCGATACGGTCCGGGTGGCGGCGGCGCAGCCAGGCCAGGTTGGCCTCGACGCCGGGCCGGGCGAGCGCGTCGTAGATCAGCACGTCGTGGCCGTCCCGCGCCAGGCGGTCGGCCAGGTTGCTGCCGATGAACCCGGCGCCGCCGGTGATCAGGACGGGGCCGCGCCCGGCGCCGCGCACCCTCATGCCACCAGGCCGCGCTGCTCAAGCTCCCGCCGGGCGTCCTGCACGCGGTCCTCCGCCTGCTGCTGCCGCACCCATTCGGCCAGCTCGCCCAGGCTGTCCTCGAAGCTGCGCCGCGGCTCGAAGCCCAGCACCCTCCGCGCCAACCGGATGTCGGCGAAGCAATGGCGGATGTCGCCAACGCGGGCCTTGCCCATCACCTCGGGCGTCAGATGCGGCACGCCCATGGCCTCGGCCAGCGCCGCGCCGACCCCGGCGATGCTCACGTCACGCCCGCTCGCGATGTTGAACACATGGCCCGGCGCGTCCGGGTGCTCCAGCGCCAGGATGAAGGCGCGGGCGATGTCCTCGACATGGATGAAGTCGCGCCGCTGCGCCCCGTCCTCGAACACCAAGGGCCGCTCGCGGTTCAGCAGGCGGGAGGCGAAGATGGCGAGCACGCCGGTGTAGGGGTTGGACAGCGCCTGGCCCGGCCCGTACACGTTGAACAGCCGCAGCGCCACGCCCTGCATCCCGTAGGCCGGCGCCACCGTCAGCGTCAGGCGTTCCTGGACATACTTGGTCAAGGCATAGACGGAGGCGAGGTTGGGCGGCTTCGATTCCGGCGTCGGCACGGGGGTGAGCGCGCCGCCGTCGGGTCCCACAGGGTCCCAGCCGCTGGCCAGGCGATGCGCCGGGCGCACGGCGTCGTCCACCTGCACGCCCGTGCTGGTCCGGTACAGCCCCTCCCCATACACGCTCATGGAACTCGCGACCACCACGCGGGCCACCGGGCGGTCGATCAGCGCCTGGAACAGCACGGCGGTGCCATGGTCGTTCACCGACACGTAGCGGTCGATGGCATACATGCTCTGGCCCACCCCGACCTCGGCCGCCAGGTGGATCACGTTGTCCACGCCGTCCAGCGCCGCCGACACCCGGTCGAGGTCGCGCACGTCGGCGCGGATCATCTCCACGTGGCTCAGCACGCCGTCCCGGGTCGCGCCGCGGGTGTGCACCTGGTCGATCAGGCTGTCGAGGACCCGGACCTCGTAGCCGCGCTGCAAGAGCGCCCGCGCCACGTGGCAACCGATGAACCCTGCCCCACCCGTGACCAACACCCGACTCGACATGCGGCTCTTGTCCTCCAAAGGACTCCTTAGCAGACCATTCCGGCACGGTTGCCAAGACCCTGGCCGCCTACAAACGCCGGCTTGCCGCGCCGTCAGCCTTTGTTGGCCTCATCTTTGCGTGAGTGCTGCGGAAATGGCACGGTTCACGGGGGTTCCAGCGCCCGCTCCGCCAGGACGAAGCTGACCAGTTCCGCCCCGTCATCCACCAGGTCGCCCGGCACGACGCGCAGCACGTCCACGGCGCCCGCCCGTGGCGCGGTGAGCCGCATCTGCACCTTCATCGCTTCCAGCACCAGCAGCACGTCGCCCCGCGCCACCACGTCTCCGGACCGCACCAGCACCTCGACGATCCGGCCCGGCATCGGCGCCAGCAGCCGGTCCCCGCCCTCGACCTCGACAAGCGGCGGCGCCAAGGGGTCCACCAGGGTCAGCGTGCAGTTGGTCCCGTCCAGGATGGCGGTCAGCAGGTCGCCGTCGCGGATGACCGGGACCGCTTGCCGCACGCCGTCTATGGCGTCGCCGACTGCCGTCACCGAGCCTTCGGGCAGGTCGAGCCGGATTGAGCCGTCCGGGCAGGAATGGGCGCGCACGGCATGGACCGCGTCGCCCTCCGCCAGCAGCATGTCCTGATACCCGTCGCCGTTCATCCGCCACGCGGTCGGCAGGTTCCAGGGCGAGAACGGGTCGTGGCTTCCCGCCGCCGTCATCGCCTCCGCCCGGTCCCGCAGCACGCGCAGGGCGGCGGCGGCCAGCGCCGCCGGCGGGGCCGGCCCGCGCTCCGGCAGCAGGTCCGCGCCGTGCCGTCCGATGAACCCGGTGTCCAGCTCGGCCGCGGCGAACGCCGGGTGGGCGGCGATGCGGCGCAGCAGGCCGAGGTTGGTCTGCACGCCCACCACCTGGTACTCCGACAGGGCACGCGCGAGCCGGCGCACCGCCGCGGGCCGGTCATGGTCCCAGACGATCAGCTTGGCGATCATCGGGTCGTAATGGACGCTGATCGCGTCGCCGGGCCGCACGCCGGTGTCCACCCGCACATGCACGTCCTCGCCCGGCGCCTGCAGGTGCGTGAGCGTGCCCACGGCCGGCATGAAGTCGCGCCCGGGGTCCTCGGCATAGACCCGGGCCTCGATGGCGTGGCCGCGGATGCCCAGTCGGTCCTGCGACAGCGGCAAGGGCTGGCCGCTCGCGACCAGCAACTGCCACTCCACCAGGTCCTGCCCGGTGATCATCTCGGTGACGGGGTGCTCGACCTGCAGCCGGGTGTTCATCTCCATGAAGAAGAAATCATCACCTTCGACGATGAACTCGACGGTGCCCGCGCCGACGTAGCCGATGGCGCGGGCGGCGGCGCAGGCGGCCCCTCCCATATCGGCGCGGCGGGCCGGGTCCATGCCGGGGGCCGGCGCCTCCTCGATCACCTTCTGGTGCCGGCGCTGGATGGAGCAATCGCGCTCGAACAGGCTCACGACGTTGCCATGGGCGTCGGCGAACACCTGGATCTCGATGTGGCGCGGGCGCGTGAGGTAACGCTCGATCAGCACGGCGTCGTCGCCGAAGGCGGAGCGCGCCTCCCCCTTGGCCAGCGCCAGCGCCTCGTCGAAGCCGGCCGCGCCCTCCACCACCCTCATGCCCTTGCCGCCGCCGCCGGCGCTGGCCTTGATGAGCACGGGGTAGCCGATTCGTGCGGCCTCGCCCGCCAGGAGCGCCGGGTCCTGCCCCGCCCCGTGGTAGCCCGGCACGAGGGGCACGCCCGCCCGCTCCATCAACGCCTTGGCCGCCGACTTGCTGCCCATGGCGCGGATCGCCGCCGGCGGCGGGCCGATGAACGTGATGCCGGCCTCGGCGCAGGCGTCGGCGAACTCGGCGTTCTCGCTGAGGAAGCCGTAGCCGGGGTGGACGGCCTGCGCGCCGGAGCGCCGGGCCGCGTCGAGGATGCGGCCGATGTGGAGATAGCTGTCCCGCGCCGGCGCCGGGCCGATGCAGTAGGCCGCGTCCGCCATGGCGGCGTGCAATGCGCCCACATCGGCTTCCGAGTACACCGCCACCGTGCGGATGCCGAGGCGCCGGGCGGTGCGGATCACCCGGCAGGCGATCTCCCCGCGGTTGGCGATCAGGATGGTGTCGAACATGCCCGTCACATCCGGAACAGGCCGAAGCCGCCGGCAGCCCTTCGCTGCTCGGCCCACGGCTCAATCGGCGCGTTCAGGCTGGCGGACAGGCCGAGGCCGAGCACCAGCCGCGTGTCGGCCGGGTCGATCACGCCGTCGTCCCATAGCCGGGCGCTGGAGTAGTAGGGATTGCCCTGCGCCTCGTACTGCGCCTCGATGGGCGCCTTGAAGGCGGCTTCCTCCTCGGCCGACCAGGCCTTGCCCTGCGCTTCCAGGTTGTCCCGCCTGAGCGTCGCGAGCACGGAGGCCGCCTGCACGCCGCCCATGACGGATATGCGGGCGTTGGGCCACATCCAGAGGAAGCGCGGCGAGTAGGCCCGCCCGCACATGCCGTAGTTGCCGGCGCCGAAGCTGCCGCCCACCACGACGGTGAACTTCGGCACCGCCGCGGTGGCGACCGCCGTCACCATCTTGGCGCCGTCTTTGGCGATGCCGCCGCTCTCGTACTTCCGGCCGACCATGAAGCCGGTGATGTTCTGTAAAAAGATCAAAGGGATGCCGCGCTGCGCGCACAGCTCGATGAAGTGCGCGCCCTTCTGCGCGCTCTCGCTGAACAGGATGCCGTTGTTGGCGACGATGCCGACGGGGTAGCCCCAGATGCGGGCGAAGCCGGTCACGAGCGTCGGGCCGTACAGGCGCTTGAACTCGTCCAGCTCCGACCCGTCCACGATCCGCGCGATCAGGGCGCGCACGTCGTACGGCTCCCGCACGTCGGCGGGCACGACGCCATACAGGTCATGGGCGGGGAACAGCGGCTCCCGCGGCGCCCGGATGTCGAGCGTGGGCCGCTTCACGCTGTTGAGCGTGCCGACGATGGACCGCGCGATGCCGAGCGCGTGGGCGTCGTTCTCCGCCAGGTGGTCCGCGACGCCGCTGACCCGGCTGTGCAGCTCGCCGCCCCCCAGCTCCTCCGCCGTCACCACCTCCCCCGTCGCGGCGCGCACCAACGGGGGACCGGCGAGGAAGATGGTGCCCTGGTTGCGGACGATGACGCTCTGGTCCGACATCGCCGGCACGTAGGCACCGCCCGCGGTGCAGCTTCCCATCACCACGGCCACCTGCGGGATGCCGGCGGCGGACATCTGCGCCTGGTTGAAGAAGATGCGGCCGAAGTGGTCGCGGTCGGGGAACACCTCGTCCTGGTTCGGCAGGTTGGCGCCGCCGCTGTCCACCAGATAGACGCATGGTAGCCGGTTCTGCTGGGCGACCTCCTGCGCGCGCAGGTGCTTCTTCACCGTGATCGGGAAGTAGGTGCCGCCCTTCACCGTGGCGTCGTTCGCCACCACCACGCACTCGCGCCCGGCGATGCGGCCCACCCCGGTGATGATGCCGGCCGCCGGGATGTCGCCGCCGTACAGGCCGTGCGCTGCAAGCTGCGACAGCTCCAGGAACGGGCTGCCGGGGTCGGTCAGCATACGCACGCGGTCCCGCGGCAGCAGCTTGCCGCGCCCGGTGTGGCGCCGGCGCGACGCCTCGCCGCCGCCCAGCCGGATCTGCTCCACGACCCGGCGCAGCTCCTGCACCAAAGCCGCCATGCGGTCGCGGTTCGCCGCGAATGCGGGCGAGCGTGGGTCCACGCAACCGTCGAGCACCGTCACCGGGGCGGCTCGTGCAGCAGCGTCAAGGCCGGCGCGGCAGGATGGTTCATCCCCCCTTCTAACGGCCCAACCGCCCTTCGAGCAACGCACGCGCCGCCACGGAGAAATCTTTGTCGCCCATCCCAAGCCCCGCCAGCCGCGCATAGGCCGCCTGCGCGTGCGCCCCGAGGACGCTCGCAGCCCCGGTCGTGGCAACCGCGTCCGCCGCGAGCGTCAAATCCTTCAGCATCAGCGCGGTGGCGAACCCGGCCTGGTAGTCGCGGTTGGCGGGGGAGGCCGGCACCGGGCCGGGCACCGGGCAGTAGGAGGTGAGCGCCCAGCACTGCCCGGACGACGCCTTGCTGATGTCGAACAGCGCCTGCGCGGACAGGCCGAGCTTGTCGGCCAGGGCGAACGCCTCCGACACGGCCAGCATCGAGATGCCGAGGATCAGGTTGTTGCAGACCTTCGCCGCCTGCCCCGCCCCGGCGCCGCCGGCCAGGACCACCGTCTTGCCCATCGCCGAGAGCACCGGCTGCGCCCGCGCGAACGCCGCCTCGGCGCCGCCGACCATGAAGGTGAGCGTGCCCGCCGCGGCTCCGGACACGCCGCCGGACACCGGCGCGTCCAGCATGGCGAAGCCGCGCGCCTCCGCCTGCCCCGCCATATCCCGCGCCGTCGCCACGTCGATGGTCGAGCAGTCGATCAGCAATGCGCCCGGCGCGGCCCGCGCGAACACGCCGTCCAGCGCGGTCAGGACCTCCCGCACGTGCCGCCCCGCCGGCAGCATGGTGATGACGACCTCCGCCCCGGCCACCGCCTCCGCGACAGAGGCAGCCTTGCCGCCGCCGGCTGCGGCCAGCGCCGCCAGGGCGGTGTCGGCCAAGTCGAAGCCTCGGACATCGTGGCCGGCGCGGACCAGGTTCGCCGCCATCGGGCCACCCATGTTGCCCAGCCCGATGAACCCGATTGTCGCCATGCTGCGCCTCCCGCTACCGGAACAAGACCAATGCCTTGCTGAGCGTGATGTATATCCCCCAGGCCAGCGGCAGGCCAACGCAGGCCCAGGCGGCCAAGGCAGTGGCCGTGACGCCGCCGCGGCCGATGCCGTAGGACCCGCCCGCGACCGCAGCGGCCTGTCCCGGCATGTCGCCATCCTTCATGTACCAGCGTTCCGCCACCGGGCGGATCAGCAGGTTGGCGACGAAGCCCACCGCGAGGAAACCGGCGAGGATGTACAGGGTACGGTCATACACCTGCTCCCGCGGCACCCCGGCGGCGATCTGCGCCTCGCGGATGTAGTTGATCACGAACGGGCCGATCACGCCGGCCGTGGACCACGCCGTCAGCAGGCGCCCGTGGATCGCACCCACGAACTGCGTGCCGAACATGTCGGCGAGGTACGCCGGCACCGTCGCGAACCCGCCGCCGTACATCGACAGCGCCACGCACATCATCGCCACGAACAGCGCCTGCTGGCCGCCATGCGCCGCCCAGGGCGCCAGCGCATACACCGCGATGCCGAGCACGAAGAACGTCGCGTAGGTGAGCTTCCGCCCGATCTTGTCGGAGAAGGAGGCCCAGAAGAACCGCCCGCCGATGTTGAACAGCGACAGGAGGCCCACGAAGCCCGCGGCGATAGTCGCCACCGCGACCTTCTGGCTCGCGTCCAGCGCGCCGAAGCGCACGTCCGGGTGCCCGATCAGGGAGCCTGCGAAGATCTCCTGCAGCATGGGCGAGGCGAGGCCCAGCACGCCGATGCCGGCGGACACGTTCAGGCACAGCGCCGCCCAGATCAGCCAGAACTGCGGCGTCTTGTGCGCGTCCCGCAGATGGACGTTGCGCCGCGTCACCATGCCGCTCTGCGCGGCCGGGGCGGTCCAGCCCTCCGGCGCCCAGTTGGCCGGCGGCACCCGGTAGCCGAAGGTGCCCGCCAGCATGAACACGGCGTAGATGGCCGCCAGCACGAGGAAGCACTGCCAGACGCCCACCGTGCCGGGTCCGCGGAAGGTGTTCATCAGCAGGTCGGCCAGCGGCGCCCCGATCAGCGCCCCGCCGCCAAAGCCCATGATCGCCATGCCGGTCGCCATGCCGCGCCGGTCCGGGAACCACTTGATGAG
>CAXTTB010000009.1:0-18855 GCA_964246905.1 uncultured Acetobacteraceae bacterium
CGAACCACCAGGCGAGGGTCGCGTCGCACCCATCGCCCGGCGGCACCGGCGGAAGGTCGCGGCACTCTGGCTGGCCGGCAGGGCAGCGGAAGTGCAGGTGCATGTGGGCGGCGTGGCCGTACCAAGGGCGGATCAGCCGCAGCCAGGTGCGGTCGGCCATGGGGGTGCGGCAAAGCTGCTGCTTGATGGCCGGGTTCACCAGGATGCGGTCGATGCCGGGCAGCCCGGACGCCAGGCGCAGCAGGGTGACGTGCCCGCCGCTCCAGCGCGCCGGGTCCACGCCGCGGCCGTCGGGCGTGACCAGGCTGGGAACCTCCACGGCGTCCCGGGCGGCTGGGGTCAGGTCCGGCTTCGGCGACACGTCGAGCCAGACATCCGCGTCAAGCCCGACCTGGTGGCTCGCGTGCAGCCCGGCCATCGGGCCGCCATGCGGGCGGGAGATGTCGTTCATGTAGAGCGTGGGCAGCCCCGCCGCCTGCGCGCGCCGGGCCAGCGTTTCCAGCGCCGCGACCGTGTCCGGGTGTCCCCAGAACCAGCTCTGGCTGGCGCGCACGGTTTGGTAGCCCGGGCCGCCCGCCGGAAGCTCCACGGCCCCCGCGATGCAGCCGCCGCCGGGTCCGCTGACGATGCGCGGCGCAGGTTGGGCGAAGGAGGCCGCAAGCGGCAGGAACAGCAGGGTGCAGGCGATGGCCAGGGTTCGCAACGGCGGCGTCCTCATGCGTTCGCAGCATCGCATAGCATGGCCGCCTTGCGTCAACCGCCCCGTTGTAACCGATCCGTTGTTGCAACCTGTCGCCGCGTGATGCGATAGGCTCGCTTCGGGGCTTGCGAATGGGTCGAGGCCTGTTGCCGTCGAGGATTGAACGATGCAGGACCGCTTTCTCGTGACCGGCGGCGCCGGCTATGTCGGAAGCCACCTGGTGGCGCTGCTGGTGGAACGGGGTGCCGAGGTCGTGGTGCTCGACAACCTGCGGCAGGGCCACCGCGCCGCCGTGCCGCCCGCCGCCCGGCTGATCGAGGGCGACCTGTCCGACGCCCAGACGCTCGACGGCGTGCTGACCGAGGGGCCGTGGAGCGCCGTGTTCCACTTCGCCGCGCTGTCCCTGGTGGGGGAGAGCATGCGCGAGCCGATGCGCTATTTGCTGGAGAACGGCGCGGGCGGGATGCGGCTGATCGACGCCTGCGTCCGGCACGGCGTGACGAAGTTCATCCTGTCCTCCACCGCCAACCTGTTCGGCGAGCCGGACCGGATGCCGATTGACGAAAGCGCCCGCATCGACCCGTCCTCCCCCTACGGCGAAAGCAAGCTGGTGATCGAGCGCGCGCTCCGTTGGGCCGACCAGGTGCACGGCCTGCGGAGCGCCTGCCTGCGCTACTTCAACGCGGCCGGTGCCGACCCGAACGGCGTGCTGGGCGAGGACCACGACCCAGAGACCCACCTGATCCCCCTGGTGATCGACGCGGCGCTGGGCCGGCGCGGCGCGCTCACGGTGTTCGGCACGGACTACCTGACGCCAGACGGCACCTGCATCCGGGACTACGTGCATGTCACCGACCTGGGCGAGGCGCATCTCTGCGCGCTGGGCCAGCTCGACCGTCGCAGCGTCACCTACAACCTGGGCAACGGCAACGGGCACTCCGTGCGGGACGTGATCGCTTCCGTGGAGCGGGTGCTGGGCCGTCCGGTCCCGGTGCAGTTCGGCGACCGCCGGCCCGGCGACCCGGCGGCGCTGGTCGCGTCCTCCGCGCTGATCCAGGCGGAGACCGGCTGGACCCCGCGCTTCGCCGGGCTGGACGCCATCGTCGCCAGCGCCGCCGCCTGGCGGAAGGCGCACCCGGGCGGCTACGGCGAGAACGCGCCGAGGGGGTAGCCCTCTACGGAGCCGGGCGGTAGGCCGGCACCGCCAGGTAGGACAGCCGCTTGAACTCCTTGCGGCCCCGTGCGACCGAATCGAGGATCATGCCGCAGGTCAGCGACAGGCAGGCGAGCAGCGCGATCCCGGTGGACAGCACCGCTGTCGGCAGGCGCGGCACCAGGCCGGTGTGGACGTAGTCCACGAACACCGGCACCGCGAGCACGATGGCCATAAGCATCTGCAGCGCCGCCGCGGTGGCGAAGAACGGCAGCGGGCGCTCCTCCTTCACCAGGACGACGATGGTCCGCAGGATGCGAAAACCATCTGTAATCGTGTTCAGCTTGGATGCGGAGCCGGTCGGACGTTCCTTGTAAGGCGTCGGCAATTCGCCAATGGGCATACACAGTTCGAGCGAGTGGACGGTGAACTCGGTCTCCGTCTCGAACCCGCCGGACAGGGCAGGGAAGGACTTCACGAAGCGGCGGGAGAACACGCGGTAGCCCGACAGCATGTCCGTGATCCGGTTGCCGAACACCCGCGACACCAGGCTGGTCAGCACCGCGTTGCCGAGGCGGTGGCCGGGCCGGTAGGCGGTTGCCGCCTCGGACACCCGGGCACCGTTCACCATGTCCAGCCCGTCCTCCAGCAGCAGGCGCACCATGGCCGGGCTGGATGCCGCGCAATAGGTATCGTCGCCGTCCACCAGCACGTAGGCGTCGGCCTCGATGTCGGCGAACATGCGGCGGATGACGTGGCCCTTGCCTTGCAGGCGCTCGGTCCGGGCGATGGCGCCGGCGGCACGGGCGGCGTCGAGCGTGCCGTCGCTGGAGTTGTTGTCATAGACGTAGATGGCGGCGTCCGGCAGCGCCGCCCGGAAGTCCCGCACCACGGCCGGGATCGCGACGGCCTCGTTGTAGCAGGGGATCAGCACGGCAACCCGCGGCGGCATGACGCCTATTCCGACACCTCTGCGAGCGGCCGGCGGAACACGACCGAGCGCGACAGGTTGAAGTTGGCGAACATCCCCGCACCCACCCCGGCCAGGATGGCGATGACCGGGTACTGCGCGCAGACCGGCAGCAATGTGATCAGCACGACGAACGTTCCGCGGTTCAGCACGAAGCCCACCCCGTTGGCCGCGACGAACAGCAGCCACTGCCGCAGCAGGCTCCCGCCGCCCCCGCGCCCGGCGAACGTCCAGGCCCGGTTCAGCGCCCAGGTCGTCGTGACGGCCATGAGGTAGGCCAGCAGCCCCGACAAGTATAGGCCGAGCGTCGCCATCGCCGCGTACACCGTCGTGATATCCACGACCGCGCCGGCAACGCCCACGGTGCCGAACCGCGCGAACTGCTGCAGGAGCAGCCGCCGCTCGGGCGTCATGACGGCGTGAAGGCGGCGGCGGGCGGAGGCGGCGGTCTGCATGGTGCCGCCACTTAACTTGTTTCCGTATCGAACGCCACCTGCAATCGGGCGGCGCTGGCGCACCGACCGGGCGCGTGGTTTGCTGGGTCCGGGGAAGCGGAGGCATGAGGATGAGACGGCGCACGGTCCTGGGCACAGTCCTGGCCGCATCGGCCGCGGGCCTGGCGGCGCCGGCGGTCGGGCAGGCGCAGGATGCGCGCGTCCTCCGCTTCATCCCGCAGGCCGACCTCACGGTGCTGGACCCAATGTGGACCACCGCCTACGTCACCCGCAACCACGCCTTCATGGTGTACGACACGCTGTTCGGGCAGGACAGCCAGTACCGGCCGTCGCCGCAGATGCTGGAAAGCTTCACCACCGAAAACGACGGCAAGACCTGGACCCTCACCCTGCGGCCCGGCCTGCTGTTCCACGACAACGAGAGGGTAGCGGCGCGCGACTGCGTGGCGAGCCTGGAACGCTGGGGCAAGCGGGACGCCTTCGGCGGCGCGCTGATGGCGGCGACGGACGAGCTGGCTGCCAAGGACGACCGCACCTTTGTCTTCCGCCTCAAGAAGCCGTTCCCGCTGCTGCCCGCGGCGCTGGCCAAGACCCCGCTGTTCATGCCGGCGATCATGCCGGAGCGCATCGCCCGGACCGACCCGTTCACCCAGGTGACGGAGATGGTCGGCAGCGGCCCGTTCCGCTTTAAGGCGGACGAGCGGGTGCCCGGAGCGCGCGTCGTCTATGAGAGGTTCGCGGGCTACAAGCCGCGCGAGGGCGGCGTCACCGACTGGACCGCCGGACCCAAGGTCGTGCACTTCGACCGGGTGGAGTGGACCACGATCCCCGACCCCACCACCGCCGCGCAGGCCCTGATCAACAACGAGCAGGACTGGTGGGACTACGCGACCGCCGACCTGATGGGGCTGCTCGCCCGCAGCCGCGGCGTGAAGGTCGTGGTGCAGGAGCCTTCGGGCCAGATCGCCACCTTCCGCATGAACCAGTTGCAGCCGCCGTTCAACAACCCCGGCATCCGCCGGGCGCTGCTGGGCGCGGTGAGCCAGGAGGACGTCGTGACGGCGGTGGTCGGCACCGACCCCAAGATGTCGCGTACCGGCGTCGGCTTCTTCTGCCCGGACACGCCGATGGCGAGCGGCGTGGGCCTGGACGCGCTGGCCGGGCCACGCGACATGGAGAAGGTCAGGCGCGACCTCAAGGCCGCCGGGTATGACAACGAGCGCGTGGTGCTGCTGGCGGCGACCGATTTCCCGGTCTTGAAGGCGATGGCGGACGTGACCGCCGACATGCTGCGGCGCTCGGGCATGAACGTGGACTACCAGGCGACGGACTGGGGCAGCGTCGTGACCCGGCGCGCGAAGAAGGAGCCGGTGGAGGCCGGCGGCTGGAGCGCGTTCTGCACCGCCTGGGCCGGCACCGACCACCTGAACCCGGCCGCCCACATCCCGCTCCGTGCCAACGGGGAGCAGGCCTGGTTCGGCTGGCCCAATGACCCGAAGATCGAGCAGCTCCGCCGCGACTGGTTCGACGCGCCGGACGTGCCGGCTCAGGCAGCGATCTGCGCCGAGATCCAGCGCGAGGCGTTCCAAAGCCTGCCCTACATCCCGCTCGGCCAGTACTTGCAGCCGACGGCGTAC
Organism: uncultured Acetobacteraceae bacterium; assembly: GCA_964246905.1. Classification (GTDB taxonomy): domain Bacteria; phylum Pseudomonadota; class Alphaproteobacteria; order Acetobacterales; family Acetobacteraceae; genus CAHJXG01. The sequence continues at coordinate 4,916 of CAXTTB010000009.1, forward strand.
CGCAGCAGCCTCGAGGGCGTGCTCAGCGGGTTCGCGCTGTTCTGGAACGTGCGGCGTGCCTGATCCCGTGTTGGGCCGGACAACTGGCCCGCGCTTTGCTATGTTTTGTCGGAACGGTCACACAGAAGGATTTGCATGAAGCGCCGTGAGCTGCTCGCTGCCGGGACTGCCGCTGCCGTAGGCAGCCTGGCCATGCCCCGCCTGTCCCGCGCGCAGGGCGCCCGGGTGCTGCGCTTCGTGCCGCAGGCCAACCTGTCCAGCCTCGACGCCGTCGCCGGCACCCAGTACGTCGTGCGCAACGCCAGCCTGCTGATCTGGGACACGCTGTTCGGCGTGGACAGCAACCTCCAGCCCAAGCCGCAGATGGCTGAGGGCTACGAGGCGAGCGAGGACTACAAGACCTGGACCATCCGCCTGCGCCCCGGCCTCAAGTTCCATGACAACGAGCCGGTCCGCTCCGGCGACGTGATCGCCAGCCTCGGCCGCTGGATGGTGCGGGACACCATGGGGCAGCGGATCAAGGCGTCGCTCGACGCCATGGAGGCGGTGGACGACCGCACGGTCCGCATCCGCCTCAACAAGCCATTCCCGAAGATGCTGTTCGCGTTGGGCAAGAGCAACGCGCCGGTCGCCGAGATCATGCCGGAGCGCATCGCCAAGACCGACCCGTTCCAGCTCATCAAGGAGTTCGTCGGCTCCGGCCCCATGGCGTTCAAGAAGGACGAATGGGTGCCGGGGTCTTCCGCGGTGTTCGAGAAGTTCGCGGGCTACGACCCACGGCCGGAGGTGGCGGACTGGCTGTCCGGCGGCAAGCGCATGATGTTCGACCGCATCGAGTGGCTGATCCTGCCGGACGACGCGACCAAGGCGGCGGCGCTGCAGAACGGCGAGATCGACTGGTGGGAGAACCCGGTGCCCGACCTGGTACCGCTCCTGAAGCGCAACCGCAACGTCAACGTCGATATCGCGGACCCGCTCGGCAACATCGGCTCCTTCCGCATCAACCACCTGCATCCGCCGTTCAACGACCCGCGGGTGCGCCGGGCGGTGATGATGGCGTTGAGCCAGGAGGACTACATGCGCGCCGTGGTCGGCAACGACGACGCGCTGTGGAAGCCGCTGCCGAGCTTCTTCACGCCGGGCAGCCCGTCCTACACGGAGGCGGGCGGCGAGATCCTGACCGGCCCGCGCCGCTTCGACGAGGCGAAGAAGCTGCTGGCGGAGGCGGGCTACAAAGGCGAGACCATCGTGCTGTGCGTCGCGACCGACGTGCAGATCACCAAGGCGCAGGGCGACGTGACCGCCGACCTGCTGCAGAAGATCGGCATGAAGGTGGACTACCAGGCGCTCGATTGGGGCACGGTGGGCGCGCGCCGGGCGAAGAAGGACCCGCCGTCGCAGGGCGGCTGGCACATCTTCCACACCTGGCACGCCGGCGCCGACTGCATCAACCCGGCGCCCTACACGGCGTTCGACGCGGGCGGCGACAAGGCATGGTTCGGCTGGCCGAAGTCGGACGCGATCCAGGCCGGCATCAGCACCTGGTACGACGCCCCCGACGCCGCCGCGGAGAAGGCCGCGATGGCTGACCTCAACAAGCAGGCGATGGAGTTCGTGACCTACATCCCGACCGGCTTCTTCCTGGGCTATCAGGCGTGGCGCAAGAACGTGAGCGGCGTGGTCAAGGCGCCGTTCCCGGTGTTCTGGGGCGTGCAGAAGACATGAGCGGCCAAATACCATGACAGGCTGGGGCTGATGCTCGGCTACCTCGCCCGGCGGGTGCTCTCGACCATCCCGGTGATGGCGATCGTGGCACTGTTCGTGTTCAGCCTGCTCTACATCGCGCCCGGCGACCCGGCGGCGATCATCGCGGGCGACCAGGCGACGCCGGCCGATGTGGAGCGCATCCGCGCCGGGCTGGGCCTCGACCGCCCGTTCCTGATCCGCTTCGGCGAGTGGGTGTGGCACGTGCTCAGCGGCGACCTCGGCGTGTCGATCTTCACCAACCTGCCGGTCACGCGGATGATCCAGCAGCGGCTGGAGCCGACCGTCTCGCTGATGGTGCTGACGCTGATCCTGTCCATCGTGGTCGCGGTGCCGATGGGCGTGGTGGCGGCGTGGAACCAGGGCACCTGGATCGACCGGCTCATCATGGTGCTCGCGGTGTTCGGCTTCTCGGTGCCGGTGTTCGTGGTGGGCTACATCCTCGCCTACGTGTTCGCGCTGCAGCTCGATTGGTTCCCGGTGCAGGGCTACACGCCGCTGGCCCGTGGGTTCGGCCCCTGGCTCGGCAACCTCGTGCTGCCCTCCGTCGCGCTGGGCGGCGTGTACATCGCGCTGATCGCCCGCATCACGCGCGCCACGATGCTGGAGGTGCTGAGCCAGGACTACATCCGCACCGCCAAGGCCAAGGGCGTCGGCAGCCGCACGGTGCTGTTCCTCCATGCGCTGAAGAACGCCGCCGTGCCCATCGTCACGGTCATCGGCATCGGCGTGGCTTTGCTGATCGGCGGCGCCGTCGTGACGGAGAGCGTGTTCGCGATCCCCGGCCTTGGCCGCCTCGTGGTCGATGCCATCCTGCGTCGGGACTACCCGGTGATCCAGGGCGTCGTGCTGCTGTTCAGCTTCGTCTATGTCCTGGTCAACCTTGGGGTGGACCTGCTGTACACCGTCTTCGACCCGAGGATACGCTATTGAGCGCCACCGCCCTTCCCGACGCGCCGGCCGCAACCGCCTCGGCGGCGCACGTCACCCCGGCCTCGGCGATGCCGGACGTGCTGCCGGCAGTGCGGCCGCGCGGGCGCGTCCGCACCTTCATCCGGCGCTACCCCACCATCTTCGCCGGCGGGCTGCTGCTGGCGGTGATCCTGTTCATCGCCGTGGCCGCGCCCCTGCTCGGCACCACGGACCCGACCGCGCTGGCGCCCGCCAAGCGCACGCGGGAGCCGTCGATGCTGTACTGGTTCGGCACCGACATGCTGGGCCGCGACATCTACTCCCGCGTGCTGTACGGGGCGCGGGTGTCGCTGGTCGTCGGCTTCTCGGTGGCGCTGCTGGCGTCGGTGATCGGCATGGTGATCGGGCTGGTGTCCGGGTTCGTGCGCTGGGCGGACAGCGTCATCATGCGGGTGATGGACGGGCTGATGAGCATCCCGCCGATCCTGCTGGCCATCGCACTCATGGCGCTGACCCGCGGCAGCGTCGGCAACGTCGTGACCGCCATCACCATCGCGGAGATCCCCCGTGTGTCCCGCCTCGTGCGCGGCGTCGTGCTGTCGCTGCGCGAGCAGCCGTACGTGGAGGCGGCGGTCGCCTGCGGCACGCGGGTGCCGATGATCATCTGGCGCCACATCGTGCCGAACACCCTGGCGCCGATCACGGTGCAGGCGACCTACATCTGCGCGTCGGCGATGATCACGGAGGCGATCCTCTCCTTCATCGGCGCGGGCACGCCGCCGATCATCCCGTCCTGGGGCAACATCATGGCGGAGGGCCGGGCGCTGTGGCAGGTGAAGCCCTACATCGTGTTCTTCCCGGCGGTGTTCCTGTCGCTGACCGTGCTGGCCGTGAACCTGCTGGGCGACGGGCTGCGCGACGCGCTCGATCCCCGCATGGCGAAGCGCGTCTGATGGCGGCGCTGCTCCAAGTCGAGGCCCTGCAAACCCATTTCGGCACGCTCGACGGCGTGGTGCGTGCGGTGGAGGGCTTGTCGTTCCACATCGACGCCGGCGAGACGCTCGCCATCGTGGGGGAGAGCGGCTGCGGCAAGTCCGTCACCAGCATGAGTATCCTGCGGCTGATCCAGGAGCCGCCGGGCCGCATCGCCGGGCGCATCCGGTTCGGGGGCCGCGACCTGCTGACGCTGCCCGAGGCCGAGATGCGGAAGCTGCGCGGCAACGACATCAGCATGATCTTCCAGGAGCCGATGACCAGCCTGAACCCGGTGCTGACCATCGGGCGGCAGATCGGGGAGACGCTGCGCCTGCACCAAGGGCTGAGCGCCCGGCAGGCGGAGGCGCGGGCGGTGGAGATGCTGACGCTGGTGGGCATCCCGGCGCCGGGCCGCCGGGTGCGGGAGTACCCGCACCAACTTTCCGGCGGGATGCGGCAGCGGGTGATGATCGCCATGGCGCTCGCCTGCAACCCCAAGCTGCTGATCGCGGACGAACCGACGACGGCGCTGGACGTGACCATCCAGGCGCAGATCCTGGACCTGATGCGGGACCTCAAGACCCGCATCGGCTCCGCCATCCTGCTGATCACCCACGACCTCGGCGTGGTGGCGGAGATGGCGCAGCGGGTGGTCGTGATGTACGCCGGGCGCAAGGTGGAGGAGGCCACGGCCGGCGAGATCTTCGCCAACCCGCAGCATCCCTACACGCGCGGCCTGCTGGGCGCAGTGCCGCGGCTTGGCTCCTCGCTGTCCACTGGCGGGCGCTCCAAGCTCGCGGAGATCCCCGGCCTGGTGCCGTCGCTCCGCCAGCCCATCGTCGGCTGCGCCTTCGCCGGGCGCTGCCTGAGCGCCACCGAGCTATGCCGGACGGTCGCGCCCGCCGTCGAGCAGAAGCGGCCTGGCCATTCCGTCGCCTGCCATTTCGCCGAATATGCCATGCCGGCCAACCTCACGGGGGAGCAAGCGGCATGACCCGGACGCCGCCGCTGCTGGAGGTCAACGCGCTGAAGAAGCATTTCCCGCTGCGCGGCGGGCTGCTCGGCGGCGTCACCGGGCAGGTGTACGCGGTGGACGGCGTGACCTTCTCCATCGAGAAGGGCGAGACGCTGTCGCTGGTGGGGGAAAGCGGCTGCGGCAAGAGCACGGTGGGCAAGACCATCCTGCGCCTGATCGACCCGACCGACGGCGAGGTCTGGCTGGACGGCGCCCGCATCGACAACCTGCCCGCCAGCCAGTTGCGCCCGCTGCGCCAGCGCGTCCAGGTGGTGTTCCAAGACCCGTTCAGCAGCCTCAATCCCCGGATGCGGGTGCGCGACATCATCGCGGAGCCGCTGCGCAACTTCGGCCTGGCGAGCGGCGGCGAGGTCGATGACCGCGTGGCGAAGCTCATGGACACCGTTCGCCTGCCGCGCGACGCCATGCGCCGCTTCCCGCACGAGTTCAGCGGCGGGCAGCGCCAGCGCATCGGCATCGCCCGGGCACTCGCGCCCGGCGCCGACCTGATCATCTGCGACGAGGCCGTCTCCGCGCTCGACGTGTCGGTGAAGGCGCAGATCGTCAACCTGCTGTCCGACCTGCAGGACGAGCTTGGGCTGGCGCTGCTGTTCATCAGCCATGACCTGGCCATCGTCGAGCACCTGACCCACCGGGTCGCCGTCATGTACCTCGGCAAGATCGTCGAGATCGCCGAGCGCCGCGCCTTGTTCGCGGACCCCCGTCATCCCTACACCCGCGCGCTGCTGTCCGCCGTGCCGGTGCCGGACCCCACGGCCCACAGAGACCGCATCATCCTGACCGGCGACGTGCCCAGTCCGATCAGCCCGCCCTCCGGCTGCCGCTTCCACACGCGCTGTCCCTACGTGTTCGACCGCTGCCGCACCGAGGAGCCGCTGTTGCGCGACGTGGGGGAAGGGCAGAAGGCGGCCTGCCACCTCGACGAGCTGCCGGCGTTGCGGATGCTGCCCCAAGCGGCATAAGCATCATTCTGCGGCGTGTGCTTGTATGCAGCAGGCAAAATGATGCGTCTTGAACGACTCCTGAGCGGCCGTTCGCCGCTTAGGGAAAGTTCGTTCGGTCCACCCGCTTGACCCTAGCCGGTCGAGGCGACCACACTACGTCAGGTGCGCAGGCCGCCGGCCGGGCGCGCGATCTGCATTATGGGAGAAGAACGATGCCGCAGGTATCGCTGACGGTGAACGGGCGCAGCCACACTGCCGAGGTCGAGGGCAGGACCCTGTTGGTCGAGATGCTGCGGGAGGGCATGGGCCTGACGGGCACGCATGTCGGCTGCGACACGAGCCAGTGCGGCGCGTGCGTGGTGCACGTGAACGGCGAGTCGGTCAAAAGCTGCTCCATGCTGGCAATGCAGGCGAACGGCGCCGCCGTCACCACGATCGAGGGCATCGCCGCGAACGACGGCACGCTGCACCCGATGCAGGCGATGTTCCGCGAGCACCACGCCCTGCAATGCGGCTTCTGCACGCCCGGCATGGTGATGAGCGCCATCGACCTGGTGCAGATGCACCCGGAGGGCCTGAGCGAGGAGCAGATCCGCCACGGGCTTGAGGGCAACCTGTGCCGCTGCACCGGCTACCACAACATCGTCAAGGCCATCGCCGCCGCCTGGCCGATCATGCACGGCAAGGAATTGCCCGTCGCCGCCGAATAAACACGCTCCTGGCGGCAAGCCGGGGCTGCAAAAGGGAAGAAGCACCATGGGTTTCGAGGGCATCGGCGCCTCCGTGCGCCGCAAGGAGGACCATCGGTTCCTCAGCGGGCGCGGCAACTACACCGACGACATCAACCGCCCGGGCCAGCTTTACGCGGTGATCCGCCGGGCCGACCGGCCTCATGCGCGGATTCTTAGCCTCGACACCGTCGCAGCGGCGGCAGCGCCTGGCGTGGTTGCGGTTTATATTGGCGCCGATATGCAGGCAGATGGCGTGGGCGGCGTGCCCTGCGGCTGGCAGATCCACAACAAGGACGGCAGCCCCATGGCGGAGCCGCCGCACCCCGTGCTCGCCGGCGGCAAGGTGCGCCACGTCGGCGACCCCGTCGCCGTGGTGATCGCCGAAACCCGGCAACAGGCAAAGAATGCGGCCGAGTTGCTGGGCATCGACTACGAGGACCTGCCAGCGGTCGCCGCGGTGCGGGATGCCGTGGCGCCGGGTGCGCCGCTGGTGCACGACGACGCGCCGGGCAATGTCTGCTTCGACTGGCACATCGGCGACAAGGCCATCGTCGATGCGGCCTTCGCCCAGGCGGCGCACGTCGTCGAGCTGGACCTGACCAACAACCGGCTGGTGCCGAACGCGATGGAGCCGCGGGCGGCCATCGGCGACTTCGACCGCTCCTCGGGCGAGTTCACGCTCTACACCACCAGCCAGAACCCGCACGTGATCCGGTTGCTGATGGGCGCTTTCGTGCTGCACATCCCGGAGCACAAGCTGCGCGTGGTGGCGCCGGACGTGGGCGGCGGCTTCGGCTCGAAGATCTACCACTACGCCGAGGAGGCCATCGTCACCTGGGCCGCCGGCAAGCTGCACCGCCCGGTGAAGTGGACCTGCGACCGCAGCGAGGCCTTCATGTCGGACGCGCACGGGCGCGACCACTACAGCAAGGCCGCGATGGCGGTGGACGCGCAGGGCAAGTTCCTGGCGCTGCGGGTCAACACGCTGTGCAACATGGGCGCCTACCTGTCCACCTTCGCCCCGGCGGTGCCGACTTATCTCAGCGCGACGCTGCTGGCCGGGGTTTACACGACGCCGGCGATTTATGCCGAAGTGAAAGCGGTGTTCACCCACACCGTGCCGGTCGATGCCTATCGCGGCGCCGGGCGTCCGGAGGCGACGTACTTGTTGGAACGGCTGGTCGATGTGATCGCGCATGACACCGGGCTGGACCGGGTGGCCATCCGCCGCCTCAACTTCATCCCGCGCGATGCTTTCCCGTACCAGACGCCGGTGGCGCTGAACTACGACAGCGGCGACTACGAGGCGACGCTCAAGGCCGCGCTCGCCGCCGCGGATTGGGACGGGTTCCCGGCCCGGCGCCGGGCTGCAGCAGCGCGCGGCAAGCTGCGCGGCATCGGCATCTCGACCTACGTGGAGGCCTGCGGCATCGCGCCGAGCAAGCTGGTGGGGCAGTTGGGCGCGCGTGCCGGTCTGTATGAGGTGGCCAACATCCGGGTGCACCCGACCGGCAGCGTCACCGTGCTGACCGGCACGCACAGCCATGGGCAAGGGCACGAGACGACGTTCGCGCAGCTCGTCTCCGACCAGCTCGGCATCCCCGTGGATCAGGTGGATGTCGTGCACGGCGACACCGCCAAGATCCCGTTCGGCATGGGCACCTATGGCAGCCGCAGCCTGGCGGTGGGCGGGTCCGCCATGGTCAAGGCCATGGACAAGGTGATCGCCAAGGGCAAGAAGATCGCCGCGCACTTGATGGAGGCCTCCGTCGAGGACATCGAGTTCAAGGACGGGCGCTTCTCCGTCGCCGGCACCGACAAGAGCAAGGCGCTGGCCGAGATCTCGCTGGCCGCCTACGTGCCGCACAACTACCCCATCGAGGAGCTGGAGCCGGGCCTCGACGAGACCGCGTTCTACGATCCCAAGAACTTCACCTTCCCCGGCGGCTGCCACGTCTGCGAGGTGGAGATCGAGGCCGATACCGGGACCGTCACGGTGGTGAACATGGTGGCGGTGGACGACGTGGGCCGGGTCATCAACCCGATGATCGTCGAGGGGCAGGTGCAGGGCGGGCTGGCCCAGGGCATCGGCCAGGCGCTCATGGAGAACGCGGTCTATGACAGCGAGGCGCAGTTGGTGACCGGCTCCTTCATGGACTACCAGATGCCCCGGGCGCACGACTTCCCGCCGATGGTCACGTCAACCCAGAACACGCTGTGCACGCACAACCCGCTGGGGTCGAAGGGCGTGGGGGAGACCGGGGCCATCGGCTGCCCGCCCTCCGTCATCAACGCCGTGGTGGACGCGCTGCGGGACTACGGGGTACGGCACCTGGACATGCCGGCGACGCCGCAGAAGATCTGGTCCATCATCCAAGCCAACCAGCCGCGCATGGCGGCCGAGTAGGAAGCACGACATGTACGATTTCAACTACACCAAGCCGTCCTCGATCCCCGAAGCCGTCAAGGCGTTGGGCGCGGACATGGAAGCCAAGGCGCTGGCCGGCGGCCAGACCTTCATCCCGGTGCTGAAGCAGCGCCTCAACAAGCCGAGCGTGATCGTCGATCTGTCGGAGCTGGGCCTCACGGGCATCAAGGCGGACGGCAAGACCGTGACGATCGGCGCGATGAGCACGCACCACCAGATCGAGTCCTCGCCCGATGTGCAGCGGCTGGTCCCGGGACTGGCCAAGATGGCGTCGCTGATCGGCGACACCCAGGTGCGGCACCGCGGCACGATGGGCGGGTCGCTTGCCAACAACGACCCGTCCGCCTGCTACCCGGCGGCGGTGCTGGCGCTCGGCGCCACGATCCACACCGACCACCGCAGCATCGCGGCGGACGACTTCTTCCAGGGCATGTTCACGACCGCGCTGGAGCCGGGCGAGCTGATCACTGCCATCGAGTTCCCCGTTGCGGAGAAGTCGAACTACGAGAAGTTCCGCAACCCGGCGTCGCGCTACGCCATGGTCGGCGTGTTCGTCGCCAAGACCGCCGCAGGCGTGCGGGTGGCGATCACCGGCGCCGGGCAAGGCGGCGTGTTCCGGCACACCGCGATGGAGGAGGCGCTGTCCAAGGATTTCTCCCCCGAGGCGATCACGGGAATTACAACGCCGGCCGATGGGTTGAACGGCGACATCCACGCCAGTCCGGAGTATCGTGCCCACTTGATCGGCGTGATGGCGCGCCGGGCCGTCGCGGCGGCCTGACCACCGGCGAATTGGGGCATGGGTTCCAGGATGCGCCGGTGGCGCATCCTGTTGGGAGTGTCGGCCGGTGGTCGTGGATCTGCATCTGTTGTGTAAACAAGGACAGCGCAACAAGCGCGTCGGTCCAGAACCGACCCGGTATGAGACCGGCACCTGGCCGGTGACGGACGAGGTGGCGGAGGAAGCGATCGGCGGCCGCGTTTACCTCCACGCGGCGCGCGCCGAGGAGGCGTACTACGGCGGCACGATCCAGGCTTGGCGGGCCGCCACCGATGACCCCAAGCGAAAATCCTTCGAGTACCTCGTGGATGGGCCGTTCCGCATCCGCTGCCCTGAGAAGTGGGGGCAGGAGAAGGCCATCGTCCGGCGCTGACCCGGTGCCCCGACGAACGTGCGGAGTGACCCATGACAATCGAACCGCTCTACTCGCTCGATGACCTCAAGGCGTTGCAGCAGTGGGACACGCCCACGATCTGCAACGGCCTGGAGATCGTGGCGCCGGAGCGCCGGACGGTCGGCTTCACCGTGGAGCCGATGGTCGCCGCAGACCGCACGCTGCCGCCCATGGTCGGCGTCGCCCGCGTCGGCATGATCCGCGCCAAGGAAGCGCCGCGCGGACCCGTCGCCAGCCGGCTGGACTGGTACGACTACGTGGCCGACGCGCAGTTCCCGACCGTCGTGGTGCTGCAGGACCTGGACGACCGGCCGGGCTACGGCGCGTGGTGGGGCGAGGTGCACTCCACGGTGCACAAGGCGCTGGGCGCTATGGGCTGCGTGACCAACGGCTCGTTCCGCGACTGCGACATGTTGGCGCCGGGGTTCCAGATCGTCGGCGGGCGGATCGGCCCCAGCCATGCCCACGTCCACATGGTCGATTTCGGCAAGCCGGTGAACGTGTTCGGCATGAACGTCGTGCACGACGACGTGATCCATGCGGACTTCCACGGTGCGGTCGTCATCCCGGCGGAAGCAGTCAGCAAGTTGCCGGACGCCATCGCCCTGTCGGCCCGGCGCGAGAAGGTCATCCTCGACGTCTGCGCCAGCGCCGATTTCAGCCCGGCGAAGCTGCGGGACGCGGTGCAGCGGGCCGGGGAGATCCACTGACCCCGGCCATATGCGTCACACGCCTGGATTATAGATGTAGAGGTAGCTGTTGCCGGCCTGCCCCCCGGTGGCGACCTGGAGATTATGGGCCTGCTGCAACGACAAGCCGGTGAAGGTGATGCTGGCGTCGATGCCGCTTCCGGTCCGGCCGGAGCCGCCTACGATGTTCGCCCGCAGAGTCGCACCCTGCGACCCGGAGGCACCGGCCAGCGCCGTGTCCCAGCGATAGCTGCTCACTCCGTTGGCAAAGCCCCATAGGGTCACGGCGTCGCCCGCATGGAAGTTGCGGATGGTGTCCCAGACCGCGCCGGGCGTGCGCGCGTCGGTGAAGAAGGTGTCGTGCCCGGTCCCGCCGGTCAGGAAGTTCGATCCCGATCCGCCATCCAGCACGTTCTGCCCGCTGGCGACCTGGATGGCGTCGTTGCCGCTCCCGGAGTGGATGAACACGTTGGCCACCTGCGTCGAGAGGACCATGCTGTCGGAGCCGGCGTAGATATACTGGCCTTGGAGGTAGCTGGGGCCGGACGCCGGGGCCGGGTCCATGGCGAAGCTGCCGCTTTGGTTCGTCGTCGTGTCCACATAGGACACGGCCGCGCCGACAAGCGACGTGGTGCTCGGCGGCGTGCCGGACGCGGGGGTCCAGCCCAGGATGTCCAGAACGCGCAGGTCGGTGGCCGTGATCTGCCCGGGCGCGCCGGGTCCCCCGGGACCGAAGGCGTCGCCCGTGGTGCCGATCCAGTCGCCGAAGTCCTGCCCGTCGAACCTCCCGGTGCTGTAGGAGTTGTGGAACCGGGTGAGCATCGTCGTGCCGTCCACGGAGAAGTAGGCGGACTGCCCGTCCGCGCCGCCTGAGTAGTCGCGCACCCCCGGGGAGGAGTAGCGGAACAGGTCGAGCGGCGCCCAGTTCCCCGCGCCCGTCAGGCCCAGCGCGCCGCTGCGCCCGAGCAGGCCCTCGCTCATCTCATGCTCAAGGACGCCCACCGCGTCCGCGCCGTAGGTCCATGGCAGGTTGCTGTTGAGGGTGATCGTGTCGCTGACCTCGCCGGCTGCGGGAGCAAGGCCCAGCATCTCGGCGAGGCTTTGGGCGATGGTGAAGCCCGTTCCATGGCTTGGGTCGGCGTCTGGGAGCGAGGCCACGGCCGCGAGGTCATCGGTCGTCGTCGCGTGGTTGGCGAGCGCCGCCCTGAGATCGGCATAGCTGACGTTGGTCGCAGAATAGCTGTTGTAGCCGGAGAAGCCGCTCAGCGGCTTGAAGTCGAACGCGACGTTGAAGGTGATCGTGTCACTGAATCTGCTCTGCAAATCCGCTTCGGCGGCGAGGACCGCATTGCGGTATTGCTGAGGCACGTTTGGCGAGAAGCTGTTGACGAAGGTGAACCCTGACGGTGCTCCGCCCGTGATCGCATACGGAGCCTCTTGAAGCGGGCTGAAGGTCAGGTCGGGGTTCAGGAGATTGCCGTCGGACGTGGCTTGGGTGTCCTGGCCGATGACACGACGTGACATGCGCGCTCTCCGGTCGAACTCGCTGCTCCGGGCCTTCGGCCACAGCGGTTGACAAATGAATTGTGGCGTCAGATCAGCAACAGACCGCTACGGTTATGCCAATCTCCGTGTATTGGTCTATTAGAACGTCAAGACTGATACTTTGATTAGCTGAAAGATGTTTACAATTGCTTAGGTATGACGACCCGCTTTCATGGTGATCAACGCGCAGCCATCCGAAGCGCCGCATCCAGCATCCTTGCGGCCCCACTGACAATTTTGTCCTGATTTGTACTGTTATCTCAAAAATTGATAATCGGGAAGCGCATTTCGCCAACATTAAAACACTTTAAGGATTGTGGCGCGGTGCCCGGCAACGCGCCCGAGTTGGGACAGCACGGGTCCGACACCCATCAGGCAGGGCGCGTGCCGGCCGCCGCGCCGCCCCGCGTCATCCGGCCGCCGACAGGTCGCCGCTTGACCAAGCCGGGTCGCACGGCGGAGTATCGGCGCGTTCCAGCAGGAGGCTCGCCATGAACGTCGCCACAACGCCCGCGTCGCTGTCCGGCGTCTCAGACGCGGAGTGGAAGGTCCGCTGCGACCTGGCGGCGCTGTACCGGCTCGTGGCGCACCACCGGATGACCGACCTGATCTACACCCACATCAGCGCGCGGCTGCCGGGGCCGGAGAACCATTTCCTCATCAACCAGTACGGCGTGATGTTCCACGAGATGCGCGCCTCGGACCTGGTGAAGATCGACTATGACGGCAACATCGTCGATGACGCGCAGCAGTCGCGCCGGGTCAACGCAGCCGGGTTCTGCATCCACTCGGCGATCCACATGGCCCGGCACGACCTCGCCTGCGTCATCCACACCCACACCGCCGCCGGCATGGCGGTCGCGGCGCAGAAGCACGGCCTGCTGCCGATCAGCCAGCACGCGCTGAAGTTCTACGGGCACCTGGCGTATCACGGCTACGAGGGCATCGCGCTCGACCTGGACGAGCGGGAGCGGCTGGTGGCCGACCTCGGCGGGCACCGGGCGATGATCCTGCAGAACCACGGGCTGCTGGTCGCCGGGCGCACCATCCCGGAGGCGTTCAACAACATCTACTACCTTGAGCGCGCCTGCCAGGCGCAGGTCGCGGCGCTGGCTGGCGGTGCCGAGCTGGTGACGCCGCCGGAGGCGGTGCGCCTGCACACGGCGCAGCAGTTCAACCGCGAGGGCAGCCTGGAGCATTACGAGATGATGTGGGAAAGCTGCCTGCGCCTCGTGGAGCACGACCGGCCCGACTACCGCTCCTGAGTGCCAGACCTCTTGCCGGCTTCCCTCCTGCAGATCGACGGGCTGCGCACGGTGTTCCGCAGCCCGTCCGGCGACGTGCCGGCGGTGGACGGGGTGAGCCTTTCCGTGGCGCGTGGCAAGACGCTCGGCATCGTGGGCGAGAGCGGCTGCGGCAAGAGCATGTTGTCGCTGTCCGTCATGCGCCTGGTGCCCTCGCCCGGCCGGGTGGCGGCGGGCCGGGTGGTGTTCGACGGGCAGGACCTGCTGACCTTGCCCGCCCGCGCCATGCGCGCCGTGCGCGGCAACCGCATCGGCATGATCTTCCAGGAGCCGATGACCAGCCTCAACCCGGTGTTCACCGTGGGCGACCAGATCACCGAGGCGATGCGCGCGCACGACCTCGGCGCGACCAAGGCCGCGCTGCGCGCCCGCGGCGTGGGGGGGGGGGGGCGCGGGGGGGGGGGCGGGCGGGGGCCCCCCGCCGGGCGCCCCCCCGC
>CAXTTB010000009.1:18865-20050 GCA_964246905.1 uncultured Acetobacteraceae bacterium
GTGCAGCGGGGGCTACCAGACCCCCGCGGCGAGGCGCGCGCACGACCTCGGCGCCCCCACGGCCGCGCGGCGCGCCCGGGGCGGCGGGGCGCTCGACCGGGTGCGCATTCCCGGGGCAGCCCGGCGCTTCGACGACTACCCGCACCAGATGAGCGGCGGCATGAGGCAGCGGGTGATGATTGCCATGGCGCTGTCCTGCGACCCGGACCTGCTGATCGCCGACGAGCCGACGACGGCGCTGGACGTGACGGTGCAGGCGCAGATCCTCGATCTGTTGCGCGACCTGCAGGCGCAGTCCGGCATGGCGATCATCCTGATCACCCACGACCTCGGCGTGGTGGCGGAGATGGCGGACGAGGTCGCGGTGATGTACGCCGGGCGCGTCGTGGAGCGGGCCAGCGGCACGGCGATCTTCGACGACCCGCAGCATCCCTACACGCTGGGCCTGCTCGGCAGCATTCCCCGGATCGAGGAGACGCGCTCCCGCCTGCTCGCCATCGAGGGATCGGTCCCGGCGCCGTTCGCCTTGCCGGACGGCTGCCGGTTCCACCCGCGCTGCGTGTTCGCCGCCCCGGCCTGCACCCGGGTCGATCCGCCGCTGCGGGGCTTGGGCGCCGACCATCAGGCCGCCTGCATCCGCGCGCCGGTCGAGGACCTGGCGGCGTGACGGAGGCGTTGATGGAGGTTTTGGGCCTCGCCAAGCATTACCCGATCCGCCGCGGCCTGGTGCTGTCGCGCACGATCAGCCAGGTGCGGGCGGTGGACGGCCTGTCCTTCGAGTTATTCCGCGGCGAGACGCTGGCGCTGGTGGGGGAGAGCGGATGCGGCAAGAGCACGACGGCGCGGCTGGCGCTGCGGCTGATCGACCCCACCGCGGGCACGGTCCGGTTCGAGGGCGCGGACATCACCACGCTGCGCGGCGACGCCATGCGGAAGCTGCGCCGCCGGATGCAGATCGTGTTCCAGGACCCGTTCGCCTCGCTCAACCCGCGCATGACGGTGGCAGAGATCCTGGAGGAGCCGCTGATCGTGCACAGCATCGGCGACGGCCCGGCCCGGCGGGCGCGGGTGGCCGAGCTGCTGGGCCTCGTGGGCCTGGCGCCGTACCACGCCGGGCGCGACCCGCCCGAGGTATACGGCGGGCAGCGGGCGCCGGGCGGCAGCGCCCGGGCGGGCGCGGGGGGG
>CAXTTB010000010.1:0-2950 GCA_964246905.1 uncultured Acetobacteraceae bacterium
GGCTTCCGGGGCGGCTACGGCGGGGGCTTCGGTCACGGCGGTTTTGGCGGCTTCCACGGCGGCGGCTTCGGCGGCCATCGATAACCTGCCTGGCGCATGGCGCAGGAGCGCCGGGCGGCATCACGGCCTGTCATTGGAGCAACTGCAATGCACCACGTCCTGTTTGCCGCCGTGGCGTGCCTGATCCCTGTCGCGGCGACCGCGCAGGACCGCCTGCCAACCATCCCGCCGGGCCAATACACGGAGCAGCAGAAACAGGCGGCGGCAGACTTCCTGGCCGCCCGAAAGGTGCCGGTGTTCGGCCCGTTCGAGCCGCTGATGTACTCGCCCGAGGTCATGTCCCAGGCCCGCGCCATGGGCGACTACCTGCGCTACAAGTCCGGCATCGGCAACACGCTGTCCGAACTCGCCATCCTGGTCACGGCGCGTGAATGGACCCAGGACTACGAGTGGCACGTCCACGCCCCGCTCGCCGCCAAGGCCGGAATCCGTCCGGAGATCATCGAGGCGATCCGCGACGGGCGCCGCCCGCCCGGCATGAGCGAGGACGAGGAGACCGTCTATGACCTGTCCTCCGAGCTGCACAGGAACAAGCGCGTGTCGGACCGCACCTTCGCCCGGGCCGAGCAGCGGTTCGGCAAGCCGGCCGTGGTCGATCTGGTGGGGATCAACGGCTACTACACCTTCCTCGCCATGCAACTGAACGCCGCGCGCTACCCCTTGCCGAAGGACGGCACGCCGCTGCCGCGCTTGCCCGAGTGAACGGGGCAGGCTTGCCGGCGGCCGGGCGTCCTCGATATCAAACCACGGGCTGCCCGCGGCGTTGCGGAGGCTGATTGCGGGGGCACATGCGGCACATCCATCTCCATCCGCTCGGCGGCGCGGCGGGCGACATGTTCGTCGCCTGCCTGCTCGACGCCTTCCCGGAGCACCGTGCGGCGGCCGTCGAGGCGGCGGAAGCCCTGGCGCATGTCGGGTGCCGCCTCCTGCCGCACGGGGACGGCATCCTGACCGGCAGCCGTTTCGTGGTGGAGGATGCGGCCCATGACCATGGGCACAGCCACAGCCACGTGCACTGGCGCAGCATCCGCGCCCGGCTGGAGGACGCCCCGCTCGCCCCGGCGGTGCGCGCCCACGCCGTCGGCATCTTCGCCGTGCTGGCGGAGGCGGAGGGCCGCATCCACGGGGTGCCGGCCGACGCGGTGACGTTCCACGAGGTGGGCGCCGCCGACTCCATCGCCGACATCGTGGCGGCCGCCGCCGTCATCGAGGCGGTCGGACCGGCGCGCTGGAGCGTGGCGCCCCTGCCGCTCGGCGGCGGCACCGTGCAGACCGCGCACGGCACGATGCCGGTGCCCGCCCCGGCCACCGCGCTGCTGCTGGAAGGGTTCGCGATGCACGACGACGGGATCGCCGGGGAGCGCGTCACGCCCACCGGGGCGGCGATCCTGCGCTACCTGCAATGCGGCGCCGCGGCGCCGGTGCGCGGCACGCTGCGCCGGTCCGGCTACGGCTTCGGCACCCGCCGCCTGCCGGGCGTCAGCAACTGCCTGCGCGCCCTGGTGTTCGAGGATGAGGCCGTGGCGTCCGCGCCGGGCCATCGGGAGTTGGCGGTGATCAGCTTCGAGGTGGACGACCAGTCGGGCGAGGACTTGGCGACCGGGCTGGAGCGGCTGCGCGCCTTGCCGGGGGTGCATGACGTGCTGCAGATAGCGGCGTTCGGCAAGAAGGGGCGCATGGCGATGCACGTCCAGGTGCTGGCGGCGCCCGACACGCTCGACGCCGCCGTGGCGGCGTGTTTCCGGGAAACCACCACCATCGGCCTACGCACCCACTTGGTCGAGGGCCGCGCCCTGGCCCGGCGCTTCGCCGCGGTCGAAGCCGGCGGCCGGGAAACGACGGTGAAGCTGGTGGAGCGCCCGGGCGAGGACGGCGCCGTGGTGGTGACGGGCAAGGCGGAGGCCAACCACCTGCGCCCGGTCGCCTCCCACGCCGCTCGGACCCGCCTGCGCCAAGAGGCCGAGCAACTGGCCGTGAGCCGCGATCAGGACCAGAGTCCGGCATGACGCCGCTCGACCGGCTGCACGCGGCGCTCGCGGACATCGACAGCACCGGCAAGGGCGGCATCGCCGTCGCGGTGAGCGGCGGCATCGACAGCCTGACGCTCGCCACCGCCGCGCACCGCGCCCGGCCCGGCGGCGTCACCATGCACCATGCGACCTCTCCCGCCGTGCCGCCCGAAGCGACCGAGCGGACCCGCGCCCTGGCGGCTGCGGAGGGCTGGCACCTCGACGTGTTCGACGCGGGCGAGTTCGCCGACCCGGCCTACCGCGCCAACCCCGTCAACCGCTGCTTCTTCTGCAAGACCAGCCTGTACGGCGCGGTGGCGGGGCGCACGTCGCGGCAGATCGTGTCCGGCACCAACATGGACGACCTCGGCGAGTACCGTCCCGGCCTGGAGGCCGCGCGGGCGCACGCGGTGCGCCACCCGTTCGTCGAGGCGGGGATCGACAAGCGGACGGTGCGCGCGCTCGCCGCCGGGCTTGGGCTGGGCGCGCTGGCCGAGCTGCCGTCCGCCCCGTGTTTGTCGAGCCGGATCGAGACCGGCATCCGCATCGAGGCGCCGGTGCTCGCCATGGTGCACGCGACGGAAAAGCTTGTGGGCGCGCTGCTGTCGCCGCGGACCGTGCGCTGCCGGGTGCGGGCGGGCGGGGTGGTGATCGAGTTGGACCCAGAGGCATTGACCGCGTTGGCTATGGCAGAGGACGGCTTGCGGGCGGAGGTGCAGCGGCTGGCCGACGCCGCCGGGCTGCCCGCGCCGGTGCGCTTCGCCGCCTACCGCAACGGCAGCGCCTTCCTGGTGCCGGCATGACCCGCGACGAGCCGGAGTTCGTGGCCCCGGCGGAGCCGGAGTTCGTGCTGGACGAGGCGCGCACGCAGCGGCTCGGCT
>CAXTTB010000010.1:2960-16461 GCA_964246905.1 uncultured Acetobacteraceae bacterium
CGCCCGCAACCCCATGCTGCTCACCCGGCTCGACCCCGAGCGGTTCGCCGCACTTCCCCGCCCGCAGCGGGACGCGCTGGACTACGACCCGGTATCCCGCACCGCGTATTCCGGCGACCCGGCGCCGGTCGCGGGCGCCCCGGAGGTTGCGGTGCTGACCGCCGGCACATCGGACGTGCCCGTGGCGCGGGAAGCGGCGCGGACGCTGCGTTTCCAGGGGCAGGAGGCGCGGCTGATCGCCGATGTCGGCGTCGCCGGGCTGTGGCGGCTGCTGCGCCGGGTGGAGGACTTCCGCGACATGCGGGTGGTGATCGTCGCCGCCGGCATGGACGCGGCGCTGCCCAGCGTGGTGGGCGGGCTGGTCGGCGGCGTGGTGATCGCGGTGCCGACGTCCGTGGGCTACGGCGTCGCGGCGGGCGGGCATACGGCGCTCAACGCGATCCTCGCGAGCTGCGCGCCGGGCATCGTCACGGTGAACATCGACAACGGCTACGGCGCGGCCTGCGCCGCGCTGCGGGTCATTGGCAAGGGAGCAGCCGTGCCGAGGCGTTCGTAGAGGAGGCCAGAAGGGTCGCTTATCGTGCAAGCGAAGGTGCCTTCGCCTATTAAGGGTTACGCGGATAGACCTGACCGTTTACTAGGGCGCGCGCCTGCTGATGTGGGGGCGGAGATGGATCAGCTTCTTGTGCAAGGCGCTGGATGGGATAAGCGGTCGTCCAACGATGGCAACGGCATAGCCTATCGCGATGGTAGAGGTGGTCTGCTCATCATCAACAACGGCTATGGTGCCGGCGCATTAGGAGGCCAAGGCGACAAGCTTCACGAAGGGGCATACGTGAAATTGTCCACTGGCGGCCAGACAATGCGCATTCCTCTGATGGGCAATCCCACTCTGCCCACAGGAACGAAACCATGACCAATGTGAAATCGCTTGAGGAAGAAGTCCTACTTTGGGCTTTGGATGGTGACACGATCAATAACCTAGTCACTTCGGAAATTGGGTTGCGTTTTGGCTGTCCTGAAATATTGTCCATAGTTCGTAAGCTTGCGGATGACAATTTACTGGGAGTTCATGTTGAGGCAAGTTTGCAAGAAGAAAATCGTAACGTCTCAAGTGATGAGATTACAAGAAGCCTTCTTGAAGAGGAACCCTACGTAACTCTTAGTAAGACTGATCATACGCTTTCACGCTTGAGGCAGATCCGATACGTAGAGTAATGACGTTTACCACTTTTAGGAGAGCACCATGGAACGACGCGACCTGATGAAGGCGACCGTGGCGGGCGTGGCCGCGGCGGCGCTCGGCAGCCCGGCGGATGTGTTGGGGCAGACCGCCCAGGGCGGCCAGGTCAAGCCGACCGGCCCGGTGACGTCGAAGATCGCCGAGCACCCGGACATGAAGTACCGCCCGCTGGGCCGCAGCGGGGAACGGGTCTCCTTGATCGGCCTCGGCGGCTTCCACCTCGCCAAGCCCGGCGGACCCAGCGCCGACGAGGCGACGCGCATCGTACACACGGCGCTCGATGCCGGCATCACCTTCTGCGACAACTGCTGGGACTACAACGGCGGCGAGAGCGAGGTCCGGCTCGGTCGGGCGCTCGCGGGCGGCTGGCGCGACCGCACACTGCTGATGACCAAGATCGACGGGCGCACCGCGGCGGCGGCAACGAGCCAGATCGACGAATCGCTGAAGCGGCTGCAGACCGACCACATCGACCTGCTGCAGTTCCACGAGATCATCCGCATGGACGACCCGGAGCGCGTGTTCGCCGCAGGCGGCGCGCTGGAAGCGGCGTTGCGCGCCCGGGAGCAGGGCAAGATCCGCTACATCGGCTTCACCGGGCACAAAAGCCCGGCGATCCACCGCCATATGTTCGAGGTCGCGGATGGGCACGGCTTCCACTTCGACACCGTGCAGATGCCGCTCAACGTCATGGACGCGCACTTCGACAGCTTCGAGCAGGGCGTGCTGCCGCTGGCGACGGCGCGCGGCACCGGGGTGCTCGGCATGAAGACCTTCGGCGACCCGTTCATCCTGGACTCCAAGGCTGCCTCGCCGCTGGAGATGCTGCACTACCCGATGAGCCTGCCGGTCAGCCTGCAGGTCTGCGGCATCGACAGCCTGCCCATCCTGCAGCAGGCGCTGATCGCCGTGCGGAGCTTCCAGCCCTTCACGCCGGAGCAGCGGGCGGCGCTGCTGGCCAAGACCGAGGCGGTCGCCCGGGACGGCAAGACGGAACGCTACAAGGTGTCCAACCATTTCGACGGCACGGTGCACAACCCGCAATGGCTGGGGTAGGGCCGGCGCCGACCAAACATGACTGTGCCCCGCGGCGCGCGCCGGGCTACGATCCGCCGCACCGCGCGTCCCCTGTTGCTGAGGGATGCGGCTCATGCAGGGGCAAGATGCCGAAGTTCCGAGTGGTCGCCGCCGCCGTCGCGTTGCTGCTCACGGGCTGCATGACGGGTCCGATCCCGATTGCCTCCAACCACGGGGACGACAACAGCATAAACCCCTCGGGTCCCAGCGAGACGAGGCTGCCCGGCGCTCCGGCGATCCGGGCCGAGCCGCCCTGACGCATAAGGCGCGGCTGCCTGACCCGGCAGGTCAGGACGCCGGGTCGGCGCCGCCACGGTGCGGGTCGCCGGCCGGCAGCTCGTCGCGGAGGTAGTCGCGGGACTTCCAGGCCGGCGCGGGCGGCGTGACGCCGGGCGCCGGGGGGTGCGGGCTGGCGGCCGCCTGGTGCAATTCCGGGATGTATCGGGGGCAGTTCGGGAAGATGTAGTCCGCCTGGAACTGCACCACGGACTTGGCGCCGTGATGGCGGGACAGCGTGTCGGCATCCCGCAGCAGCGTGGCGTCCCCGGTCATGCGCAGCAGGTCGGACGCCGCGTCGAAACGGAGGAACAGCAGCCCGACCCGCGCGCTGCGGCTGATGTTGCCGAGGGTGCGATACATCGAGTTCCCGTCGTAGTCCGGCCATTCCAGCGCCGCCGGCCCCACCACCTGCACGAAGCCGGGCACGCCGCCCTTGAAGCTGCAATCCACGGCGTCCCCGTGATGCGAGGCGACGAAGAAGAACGATGCCTCCGTGATCAGGGCGATGTCGTCGGGCCAGAACTCGCGGTGCTTGCGCCGCCGTTCCAACGCGTCGGCGACCCGGCGCCCGTCGAACTCGTCCTGCAGGGCGCGCATGCCGTCGTGAAACATCGAGGCGTTGTCCATGCCGCCATGCTAACCCGGCAGGGCCTTCGCGGGAATGGGTTGCCATGGCCACATCAGGATTTGCAGCAACCGGCCTCGCCGCCGGGCTGCTTGCGCTTTGCCTCGCCCCGGCCCGGGCGGCGGAGGTGTGCCGCTACGCCGGCATGACCAGCTACTCCGGGCGCGCGGCGGTGCAGGCGGAGGTGTCGGAGGCGCAGGGCGTCACCACCGTGGACGTGACCGCGCGGCTCGACGCCAAGTACCTGGTGTTCTGGACCGTCCAGTACCTGGCGGAGGAGATCAGCACCTGGCGGGCGGGGGAGCTGCAATCCGTCGCGGTGAACAACCGCACCATCATCAACGGGCGCCCGAGCCGCCAGCAATGGGACGTGTTCACCCGCGGGCCGGACGGGCTGGCGGCGAGCCGGGTGCAGTCGCGCTCCTTGCCCGAGTTCCGCCGCCGGCACCCCGCCTTCGCCGGGCATTGGGACCCCGGCCGCTTCGGCCAGCCCTGGCTGCCCGACTACCCGGCGGCGCAGGCGGAGCGGCGGGCCGACCTCGACCTCCTCCGGACCGCCATGCCGCCGCGGACACGCACGCCGTATGCCCTCGCGTTCTACTGGTCCCGCTTCCTGCCGGACGCGGGCGGCACGGTGCCGGTGTTCATGCCGGGCTGGAAGCGGGACGCGCGCCTCGATGCGGAGGCCGCGCCGGCGGGGCCGGGACGCTGGCGCATGGCGCTGCGGCACCCAGGGCTGGAGGTCGGGCCGTCCTCGGCGGAGGCGATGGTGTCCCCGGACCATCAGCTCCAGCGGCTGTCCTTCGACGTGCACGCCGCCGCCGGGTCGGGGCAGGGCTGGGTGGACCGGGTGGCGTGCCAAACCCGCCCTTGAGCCGTCCGGGTTCGGCGTGGGCCGATGCGGATGCTGCATATTGCGATGCGGAATGCGGTGTTCCGTCCACGGGGTGGGCAGGGCATACCTGACGCTTCCGGCGGCCCGGTCCGCCCGACCCGGCACGCCTCCCTCTTGAAAGGACCTTCATGCAAGCCCGATACAGGTATCTGGCCCTGGCGGCGGGCCTGGCCGCCACGGTGGCCGCCGCCACGACTGGGTTGGGCGCGGAGCCGTCCGAGCCGCTGGCCTACCGCCCGGTGACGAGCGACCTGATGAACATGGTCATCCAGCCCCGGCACACCAAGCTGTGGCTCGCCGGGAGGAACGGCGATTGGGAGTATGCCGAGTACGAGCGCCACAACATCGGCGGCGCGCTGGCCCGCATCGCCGCCGCGATCCCGGTGTACAAGGGCCAGGCGACGGAGAGCCTCAACGCGGCCTTCGCGACGCCGGGGCTTGCGGAGCTGGAAACGGCGATCAAGCAGAAGGACCGCGCCGCCTTCGAGCAGGCGTACGGCGACCTGACCACGGGCTGCAACCAGTGCCACCAGGCGACCAACCATTCGATGGTGGTCATCAAGGTGCCAAGCGGCGGCCCGTTCCCCGATCAGGACTTCGAGGCGCCGCACGGCTGAGCGCACGGATTAGGCCATCTGGATCGGGCCTATCGATACGGTGCAGGCCTAGTCAAGACCTCCGACATCGCGCAATGCTCCACCTGTCTGCTCAAACAACAGGGGAGGGATGCGATGAACGGTGAGACAGGGCCGCCCACGGCGCTGCGGTGGCTCCAGTGAGCGTTCAGCACCTTCATCGCGACTGCTTGGCATTGCCTGGGGCACCGTCCCGGCCGTGCCCGCCTGTTTGGGAGTCCGCCATAGAGGGAGCGGGGTGACAAGGCTCGCGGATGGCCTGGGAACAAGCCCGGCTGTCCCGCTTGAGGCTCAAAAGACCTAAATCCCGTTGCCGGAGGCCCCGCCGTTGCTGACCGCATTGTATTCCCGTTGGGGCCAACTGGTCCTCGGCATCGTCTGCATGGTGATGATCGCCAACCTGCAGTACGGCTGGACGCTGTTCGTGCTGCCCATCGACCAGGCGCAGCACTGGGGCCGGGCCGCGATCCAGGTTGCCTTCACCGTCTTCGTCATCTGTGAGACCTGGCTGCTGCCGCTGGAGGGTTACGTCATCGACCGGATCGGTCCCAGGCTGACGGTCGGCGCCGGGGGATTGCTGATCGGGGCCGCCTGGGTGCTGAACGGCCTGACTGATTCGTTGACCCTGCTCTACGTCGCCGCGGCGGTCGGCGGCGTGGGCGCCGGGTTCATCTACGGGGCGACGGTGGGCCACGCGATAAAGTGGTTCCCCGACCGCCGCGGCCTCGCCGCCGGGCTGACCGCCGCGGGCTTCGGCGCCGGGTCGGCGGTGACGGTGGTGCCGATCTCGACCATGATCGCAAATCAAGGCTACCAGTACACGTTCCTGTTCTTCGGCCTGCTGCAGGGGATCGTAGTCGTGTTGGTGGCCACCGTGCTGCGGTCGCCGCCCGGCCAGCAGATCGCCCGCGAGGCTCCCGTCACGCCCGGCGGCATGGTCGCCACCCGTCCGTCGCGCCTGCACGAGATCACCCGCGACTACTCGCCCGGCGAGGTCGTGCGGCAGCCGGTGTTCTGGCTCATGTACCTCGTGTTCGTGCTGGTGGGCGGGGGCGGGCTGGTCGCCACCGCCCAGCTTTCGGTGATCGCCGAAGACTTCGGCGTGGCCCAGACGCCGGTGACGCTGTTCTTCCTCACCATGCCGGCGCTGACCTTCGCGCTGTCGATCGACCGGGTGCTGAACGGCCTCACGCGGCCGTTCTTCGGCTGGGTCTCCGACCACATCGGCCGCGAGAACACCATGTTCATCGCCTTCCTGCTGGAAGGCTTGGGGATCTTCGCGCTGATCGCGCTGGCTCACGACCCGCTGGCTTTCGTCGTGCTGACCGGCGTCGTGTTCTTCGCTTGGGGCGAGATCTACTCGCTGTTCCCCGCCACCTGCGGCGACACGTTCGGCCGCCGTTTCGCTTCGGCCAACTACGGCCTGCTGTACACCGCCAAGGGCACGGCAGCACTTCTGGTCCCGCTCGGCAGCCTGTTGCGCGGGGCCACCGGCTCCTGGTCGGCGGTGCTCTACCTCGCGGCCTTCGTCAACCTGCTCGCCGCAGGATTGGCGCTGTTCGCGTTGAAGCCGATGCGGCGCCGGTTCATCCGCCGCTCGATGGAGGCCCGGGCCGCAGAGCGGATCGCGGCGCTTGAAGCGCGGGGCCGGAGCGGCGTCGCCTCAGCCGCGCGTTGAGGATGGCTGGCAGGCCCATGTCATCTGGTCCGGTCCGCTACCCCGCCTCGCCGCCGGCGACGGTGTTGCTGAGGGTGCCGATGCCGTCGATCACGACCTCGACCACGGCCCCGGGCCGCATCGGCAGCACGCCGACGGAGGTGCCGCAGGCGATGAGGTCGCCGGGTTCCAGCGTCATCTCGCGGGACAGCAGGCTGATGATGCGCGCGGGCGGCAGGATCATGTCGGCGACCGGATAGTCCTGCCGCGCCCGTCCGTTCAAAAGGGTGCGGACGCGCAGCGTGGACGGGTCGAGGCCGGTGGCGATGGCCGGGCCACAGGGTCCGAACGTGTCGCAGCCCTTGGCGCGCGCCCATTGCGGGAAGGCGGGATCGGCGTTGAGGATGTCGAGCGCGGTCACGTCGTTGACGCAGGTGTAGCCGAACACCGCCGCCGCCGCCTCGGCCTCGTCCGCACCCAGGCAGCGCCGCCCCATGACGATGCCGAGTTCGCCCTCATAGGCGATCTTGCCGGCGTAGCCCGCGGGCGCGCGGACGGCCCCGCCGGACGGCAGCAGGCTCGTTGGCGCCTTCAGGAAGTACAGCGGCCCCGTCGGGATGGACGTGCCGAGCTTGGCCGCCAGCTCGTGGAAGTTGTTCCACAGGCCGATGAACTTGCCCGGCGTGACCGGCGGCAGCAGCCGGACATCGTCGAGGCGGGCCTCCTGCCCGGTCGGGATGGGATTGCTGAACAGGTCGCCCTCGTGCACCGCGATCCGTCCGCTCGCCGGGTCGAGCGTGCCGAACCCGGCTATCCCTGCCTGCTCGAACCTGATCCAATGCGCCATGGCCGCCCCCGGGGCACGCCGCGCGCCCATGCCGGCCATCGTGGCCGGGAGCGGGCGGGGCGGTCAACGCGGGCGCGGCGGTTTTGGCCGTGGCGCCGCGGGCATGCTAACCCGGTGGCGTCCACCACAGCAGGCGTGTTGCCCGATGTCGAAGATCATCCCCGTCCCCACGTTCGATTTCGTCATCTTCGGCGGCACCGGCGACCTGACGCTCCGCAAGCTGCTGCCGGCGCTGTACCACCGCTTCCTCGACGGCCAGATCCCTAGCGACTCCCAGATCATCGCGGTGGCGCGGTCCGACCTGTCCACCGAATCCTACCGGGGCCGGGCGAAGAAGGCATTGCGGCAGTACGTCGGGGCGGACGACCTCAAGGGCGAGGCGGAGGCGGGCTTCCACAAGATGCTGCACTTCGTCCGGCTGGACGCGGCGGCGGACAAGCAGGACTGGTCGGAGCTGCAGGGGCTGCTGGCGCCCGAGCGGGTGCGGGTGTTCTACCTCGCGACCTCGCCCGACCTGTTCGGCCCCATCTGCGACAACCTGGCGCGCAATGGCCTCAACGAGGACGACGCGCGGGTGGTGCTGGAGAAGCCCATCGGCCGCGACCTCGAATCCGCCCGCGCCATCAACGACGAGGTCGGGCGCTGCTTCCCGGAGGCGCGCACCTTCCGCATCGACCACTTCCTCGGCAAGGAGACGGTGCAGAACCTGCTGGCGCTGCGCTTCGCCAACACGATCTTCGAGCGGCTGTGGAACGCCGACGTGATCGACCACGTGCAGATCACCGTGGGGGAGACGGTCGGCGTCGAGGGGCGGGGCGGCTACTACGACCATTCGGGGGCGCTGCGCGACATGGTGCAGAACCACCTGCTGCAGCTCCTGTGCCTGCTGGCCATGGAGCAGCCGGTGTCCCTGGAGGCGGACGCGGTGCGGGACGAGAAGCTGAAGGTGCTGCGGAGCCTCCGCCCGCACGAGGCGTACGAGGTGCCGACGGTGACGGTGCGTGGGCAGTACACGGCGGGGGCGGTGAACGGGCAGCCGGTGCCGGGGTACCTCGCCGACCTCGGCCACAACGACAGCACCATCGAGACCTTCGTCGCGATCAAGGCGGAGCTGAACAGCCGGCGCTGGGCGGGGGTGCCGTTCTATCTCCGCACCGGCAAGCGGCTGCCGCAGAAGGTGTCGGAGATCGTGGTGCAGTTCCGCAGCCTGCCGTTCTCCATCTTCCCCAAGGAGCACACGCTGGCGGCCAACAAGCTGATCATCCGCCTGCAGCCGGAAGAGGGGATGCGGCTCGAGATGATGACCAAGGAACCCGGCCCTGGCGGCCTGCAGCTCCGTCCCACCGGCCTCGACATCAGCTACGAGAAGACCTTCGGCAGCCGGTTCCCGGACGCCTACGAGCGGCTGCTGATGGACACCGTGCGGGGCAACTCCACCCTGTTCATGCGGCGGGACGAGGTGGAGGCGGCATGGCAATGGGTGTCGCCGATCATGGATGCCTGGGGCAGCCGGGCCGACCGTCCGCGCCCGTACGCCGCCGGGAGCTGGGGGCCGACGGCCGCCATCGCGCTGATCGAGCGGGACGGGCGGACCTGGCACGAGGATCTGGGAGATGGGCAGGCGTAGCCGGGTCAGCCGCCCTCCAGCCCCAGCACCGCCGCGCCCGTGCCGGCGTAGCGCAGGCGGAGTTCGCGTTTCAGCAGCTTGCCCGCGGTGTTCTTTGGCAGGCTTTCCGCGAAGAACACCCGCTTCGGCAGCTTGAACGGGGCGAGCCTCGTGCGGGCGTGCTCGACCAGCTCGGCCTCCGTCGCGGTGGCGCCGTCGCGCAGCACGACCACGGCGGCAATCGCCTCGATCCACTTCGGGTCGGGCACGGCGATCACCGCGACCTCCGACACGGCAGGGTGGGTGAACAGCGCGTCCTCCACCTCGCGGCTGGCGACCAGGACGCCGCCGGTGTTGATCACGTCCTTGATGCGGTCCACGACGTAGAGGTAGCCCTCCGCGTCGAAGGTGCCGACGTCGCCGGAGTGGAACCAGCCGCCCTCGAACGCCCGGGCGGTTTCCGTCGGGTTGTCCCAGTAGCCGAGCATCAGTTGCGGGGAACGGTGGACGATCTCCCCCCGCTCGCCCGGCGGCACGTCGCGCCCGTCCGGATCGACCACGCGCGTCTGCACGTGCAGGACGGGGCGGCCGACGGAGGTCGGGCGGGCGTCGTGCTCCTCCGGACGCAGCACCGTCGCCACGGGGGCGATCTCGCTCTGGCCATAGGCGTTGTAGGCGCGGATGCCCGGCAGGCGCTCCCGCAGCTCGCGCAGCACCGGGGCCGGCATGATGGCGGCGCCATAGTACGCCTTCTGCAGCGTGCGGAGGTCGCGGGCCGCGAAGCCGGGGTGGCGCAGCAGGCTGATCCAAACGGTGGGCGGCGCGAAGAAGGAGGTGAGCCGGTGCCGCTCGATCATCTCCAGGCAGCGGTCCGGCGCCGGGCTGTCGATCAGGAAGACCTCCGCCCCGGCCATGAGCTGCGGCATGGCGAAGGCGTGCATCTGCGCAGTGTGGTAGAGCGGCAGCGCCGCGAGCACCCGGTCGGCCTCGGCGAAGTCGAGCGCCACGATGCAGCTCGCATACTGGGCGAGCAGCGCGCGGTGGGGCAGCATCGCGCCCTTCGGCGCGCCCGTGGTGCCGGAGGTGTAGAGGATCTGCGCCACGTCGCCGTCGTCCACGGCCTCGCCGACCTCCGCGGACGGGTCGTCGGCGGGCGCCAGCGCGTCGAAGGGCAGGACCGCCGGGGCGCCGGCGGCCTGCGCCGTGGACGCCAGTTCGGCGTCGTGCAGCAGCAGGCGGGCGCCGCATTGCCCGACGATGAACGACAGCTCGGGCGGCGACAGGGCGTAGTTGGCGGGGACGTGGATCAGCCCGGCCTTGCAGCAGGCGATCCAGCACAGCAGGTAGCGGTCGGAGTTGCGCCCGAACGCCACCACCCGGTCGCCGCGGGCCAGCCCCGTGGCGCAAAGCGCCGCCGCCAGCCGGGCCGCCTCCGCATCGAGCGCCGCGTAGCTCCAGGCCCGGCCGTCGAAGCGCAGGGCGACGCGGTCCCGGAAGCGGCCCGCCGCGCGGCCGATGGCGTCGCCCACCGTGTCCCGCCTCGCCCGCCGCGCCGCCGCCGCATCGTCCATGGTTTTCCCCCCGTTTCTGCTGCTTCCCGGACCGGGCTGGCGCGCTTACGCAGTTGAGCCACCATAATGTGCCCTCCATGCAACAATCATCAGGAAAAGCCGCATGGGGCCGGTTTGCCGTGGACGGCCGGGCTGCTTGCGGTGGCCATCCCTGCGGCTTTGGTGGACTGTGGCGTTCTGGCCATCGTGCGTGGAACCAGGCGCGCTGGTGATTGCTGACGCTGGCCTGTCATCAAAGGAAGAACCGCCATGCTCCGCACCATCGCCACAACCGTCGCGCTTGGCCTCGCCGTTTGCGCGTGCAATGCGCAGGGTGGCATCACCGATCCGCGGGTCGGCCGCGGCGTTTCGTCCCCGTCGCTCGACAGCGGGATCTCGTCATCGAACGGCGGCGGGGCGCGCGCGCTTCAAAACCAACCGAGCGTGAGCGTTGGGGGAGGCGCCCCGACCCAGCCGCAGCAAGCGCCGAACAGCCGCGGCACGGCTTATTAGGTCCGGCCCGCCCGAAGAACCTTTCGTCGCCGTCCAGGTGCGGCGAAGGGCTTGGCGTCCGCGCAAACTCTCCGCCCTGCGCCATGCAACCGGCCAAGCCCTCCGCAGTTAGAGGTTATTACATCGGGCCGGACGTCCGGCCTCGATGCATGGACCAAGGAGAGCGGCAATGGACGAGGATCGCATCAAGGGCAGCGCCACCGACATCGGCGGCAAGGTGAAGGACGCCGCCGGCGGGCTGCTGGGCGACAACAAGATGCAGGCGGAAGGCAAGGTGGACCAGGCGAGCGGGCAACTGCAGAACGCCTACGGCTCCGCCAAGGACAGCCTGAGCGAGGGCGTGGACACGCTCGGCGCGCAGGTTGACAGCATGTTGAAGGACCGCCCGATGATGGCCCTGCTCGGGGCGGTCGGCGTCGGCTACGTGCTCGCCCGCCTCATGCACCGCTGACGGAGGGCGCGCCATGGCCTTGATCCCTACCTACCCGGGCGGCCCGGCGGCCGATGCCGTCGTGCCGGACGACCAGCGCACCCTCATGCGCAACAGCGCCTCCTGGGGCGCGATCCTGGCGGGCGTCGTCGCGGCCATGGTCGTGCAACTCCTGCTGAACATCCTGGGCATCGGCATCGGCGCGTCGTCGCTCGACGCCGCGAACACGGGGGACAACCCCACGGCCTCCGGCTTCTCGCTCACGGCGGGAGTCTGGTGGACGCTGTCGGGCATCATCGCGTCCTTCGTGGGCGGCGTGGTGGCCGGGCGGCTGTGCGGCACGTCGGACAACAACACCGCGCACTGGCACGGCTTCGTGTCGTGGTGCGTGGCGACGCTGCTGATCTTCTACCTGCTCACCTCGGCGGTGGGCGGGATCATCGGCGGCACGTTCAACGCGCTGGGCAGCACGGTGGGCGCCGCCGGGCGGGGCGCGGCCTCGGCGGTGTCGGGCGTCGCGCAGAACACCAACGGCGACGCGCTGCAGGCGCAGGTCAAGCGCCTGGTCAACCCGGACCAGGCGCAGAACGCGCAGGACGACATCATGACCTATGTCCGGGCCAGCGTGAGCGGCGACCAGGCCGCGGCCTCGGCGGCACGGGACCGCGCGGTGGACGGGCTGGCCAAGACGGCGAACATCAGCCCCGACGAGGCCCGCGCCCGGCTGCAGCAGGCCGAGCAGCAGGCGCGGCAAACGGCGGACCAGGTGAAGCAGAAGGCGCAGCAGGCGGCGGAGGTGACGCGCAAGAGCCTCGCCAGCGCCGGCATCTTCGGCTTCATCGCGCTGGCGCTCGGCGCGGCGGCGGCGTGGTTCGGCGGCGGCCTCGGCGCACCCCGCCGCGACGCGATGGTGCGCTCGGGCCGCGGCTTCTGATACGGTGCGGCGGCATGGCCCCACGGGGACATGCCGCCACCGCCCGGACGCGCCATGACCCCTGACGAGTTCCGTGCCCACGGGCACCGCCTGATCGACCTGATCGCCGGCTACCGCGAAACGCTGGCGTCGCAGCCTGTGATGGCGCCGGTCGAACCCGGCGCGGTGCGCGCGCTGCTCCCCGCCGGGCCGCCGCAGGCCGGCGAGCCGTTCGGACAGGTGATCGAGGACCTCCAGCGCCTGGTGATGCCGGGCCTGTCGCATTGGCAGCACCCCCGCTTCTTCGGCTACTTCCCGGCCAACGCGCTGCTGTCCGGCGTGCTCGGCGACCTGGCCAGCACCGGCCTCGGCGTGCTCGGCCTGTCCTGGCAGTCCAGCCCGGCGCTCACCGAGCTGGAAGAGGTCGTGACCGACTGGATGCGGCAGATGCTCGGCCTGAGCGGCGCGTGGAGCGGCGTCATCCAGGACACGGCCTCCACCAGCACCCTGGTCGCGCTGATCTGCGCGCGGGAGCGGGCGACGGGCTTCGCCCTGGCCCGCGGCGGCCTGCAGGCGGAGGCGTCGCCGTTGACCGCCTATGTCTCGGCCCAGAGCCACAGCTCCGTGGACAAGGCGGCGTTGCTGGCCGGGTGGGGGCGCGACACGGTGCGGCTGGTGCCCTGCGACGGCGCCCACGCGATGCGGCCCGACGCGCTGGAGGCGATGATCGCGGAGGACCGCCGGGCCGGGCTGCGTCCGGCGGCCATCGTCGCGACCACCGGCACGACGGCGACCACGGCCATCGACCCGGTGGCGGGCATCGCCGACGTGGCGATGCGCCATGGCATCTGGCTGCACGTCGATGCGGCGATGGCCGGCAGCGCCATGATCCTGCCGGAGATGCGGCATCTGTGGGACGGCATCGAGGGCGCCGACAGCATCGTGGTCAACGCGCACAAGTGGCTGGGCGCGCCGTTCGACTGCTCGCTGTATTACGTGCGCGACCCCGGGCACCTGGTGCGGGTGATGTCCACCAACCCGAGCTTCCTGCAGAGCGGCGCGGATGGCCGGGTCCGCAACCTGCGGGACTGGGGCATCCCGCTCGGACGGCGGTTCCGGGCGTTGAAGCTCTGGTTCCTGATCCGCGAGCAAGGGGTCGAGGGCCTGGCCGCCCGCCGGCGCCCCCCCCCCCCCCCCACCCCCCGGGGGTGGGGGGGGGGGGGGGGGGCCC
>CAXTTB010000010.1:16471-19734 GCA_964246905.1 uncultured Acetobacteraceae bacterium
GCCGCGACCTCGCGAATGCGGCCTGGCTTGCCGGGGAGGTCGCGGCGACGCCGGGCTGGACGGTGGTGGCGCCGGTGCCGTTGCAGACCGTCTGCGTGCGGCACGAGCCGACGGGGCTGGAGGGCGACGCCCTCGACGCGCACACGCGCGCCTGGGCGGAGCGGGTCAACCGCTCCGGCGCGGCCTACCTGACCCCGGCGACCATTGACGGGCGCTGGATGGTGCGGGTCTCGGTCGGCGCCGAGATGACGGAGCGGGTGGACGTCGAGGCGGTTTGGGCGGCGATGCGGGAGGCCTCCGGCGGGTGAACGCATCGTTGGCCATCTGACCTTTCCCAGCTTGATGCTACGCTGGGATCGGACACACCAGGAAGGGAAGCACTGCCAATGCCGCGGATCGAGCGTCGCGTCACGGACATCTCGTCCTGTGAGTTCTACCATGTCGTCGATCTTCCGGATGGGTCCCAAACGCCGGGCGTCTGGGATTTGCGGCAAGGGGCGGACCAGTACCTCGGCGGCATTGACTTCTCGGGCAAGCGGATCATCGAGGTCGGGCCGGCCAGCGGCTTCCTGAGCTTCCACATGGAGGCGCATGGCGGGCGCGTGGTCAGCATCGAGCCGCCGATGACCGAGTTCTGGGACTACGTGCCGCAGCCCCGTCACATCCTCGATGACTTCCGGTCCATATTCCCGCCGCACATCTCGCGCATCCGGAACGGCTTCTGGTACTGCCACAACAAGAAGAAGTCGGCGGTCGAGCTTTTCGAGGAGAACGCCTACGACCTGCCGCGGTCCCTCGGGACGTTCGACATCGGCCTGCTGTCCGCCGTCCTGCTCCACACGAAGTCGCCGGTCGCCATGATGGAGTCCGTGGCCAGGCTGGTGACGGGCACCATGGTCATCACCGAGCTTTACTTCACGGATATTGAGGGGCCGCCGGTGTCGAGGCTCGCCCCAGGCCCGGACAACCCGACCTGCGACACCTGGTGGCAGTTCTCGACGCAGTTCTTCGTGAACTTCCTGCACGTGCTCGGCTTCCCGAACGCCACAATCACGCTCAGCAACCAGAAGCTGTCCGACCGGGTCATGCCGATGTTCACGGTGGTCGCCCGGCGGTGATCGGTCGGCCATCAGCCTCGCCGCGCGTCACCGCTTGAAGATCGTGATGACCCGGAAACGGTGGTTGGTGCTCTTGACCATCCCGATCACGGCCTCGACGCCGAACGTGTCCTTGCGGTACATCGGCAGGACCTGATCGAGCCAGACCACGTGCGCGCCCTTCGGCAGCCGTGCCAGGGCGCGCATGACCCGGTTCCGCTTCACCATGCTGGTGCCGTAGTGCTCGCAGTCCTCGACGCTGTACGGCGGGTCGGCCAGCACCAGGTCGTAGCGGTCCAGCGGCACGGCGGCGAGGCTCTGCGCGTCGTCGAGGTAGGTGGGGTGCAGCGCCGGGTTCATGTCCACGGTGTCGCCGGGGCAGGCGGCGAGATCGACCTTGCCGCTGAACAGGTGCAGCACGCGCCGCTTGTCCGGGAACAGCGCGCGCACCCGCCGCAGGTAGCCGGCGGGATAGCCGCCGTAGTAGCTGGACCGGACCCGGTAGTCGTTGCCCATGATCCAGGTCCCGACCACGCGCCCGTCCTCGCTCAAGAACAGGCTGCGGGGAAAGCCGGTTTGCCGGGTGTAATGGTCGATGCGGTCCTGCCAGTTGAGAGAAGCGTGGGTCATGGCACATGAGATGCCGCAAATCACGTCTGGGTACAAGGCGGATCGGTGGAAAATGTATGCTGTCAAAGCAAAATATTGTCATTGAACGACGTGACCTACGTCACAAGGGTTCAGAGCATCGCGTGCGAAGGAGGCGTGCCCGCCGCGGACAGCTTCCAATGACACGGCCAGCCCGGCCGCAGGCGGCGGCGCAGTGCTGAGGGGGAATCTCATGGGTGATGTTTCAGTGGGTTCAGGTTCCGACACGCTGGTGCTCAAGGTATCCGAGGACGCCTATCAAGGAGATGCGCAGTTCACGGTCAGCGTGGACGGCCAGCCAACCGGCGGCATCCTGACCGCCACGACGGCGCACGCCAGCGGAGGGTCCGACACGATCAAGGTGCTCGGCAACTGGGCGCGCGGCCCGCACACCGTCACGGTGGACTTCCTGAACGACGCCTGGGGCGGCACGCCGGACACGGACCGCAACCTGTACGTGGACAGCGCCACCTACGACGGCGCGACGGTGAGCGGCGCCGCGGCCGCGCTCACCTCGAGCGGCCCGCAAACCTTCAGCGTGACCGATCCAGGGGCCGCATACATCTGGAACGGCAAGACATCCTTTGCTTTGCAGAACGGCGGCGTGTCTGCCACGTCTTATTCGCAACCCGAGGTCAATCCGGGCGATACCCTGGTTCTCACCGGCGGCACGTTCACGGCGCAAGGCAGCCGGCTGTCCGGCGTCGAGGTTTACTTCAACGGCACCAGCTCAGGCGTTGTCAGCAGCCTGGCGGTGCGGGACGGCGCCATCGGCGACATCACGCTCGACTCGTTCTTCGACCTCCAACGCGCGCCCGGCATCGGCGACCTCTACGTCGATGGGACCGTCACGGTCGAAACGCCGCTGCATTGGGGCGGGCGCTTCGCGCCGGATTCCTTGAACGTGACGCTGAACAACGACGCCACGCTCAACGTGAACGGCGGCAGCCTCGGCCGGGCCGCTTCGCTCGTGGTCAACGGCGCGCCAGGCTCGGCCGTCGTGAACACGGGCACCCTGTCGCTGTCGAGCACGGCCCAGTTCGCGATCCATGCCGACCTCGCGGGCGCCGGCACCATCCGCAGCGTGCCCGCTCCCGGGTCGTTCGGCGTGACGATCGAACTCGACGGCGCCGTTGCGGCCGCGCAGACCGTGCTGCTGGACGGCGGCACGCTGCAACTGGACCAGCCCGCGCGCTTCCTGGGGACGGTGGCCGGCCTTCTTCCCGTCACGAACCCGGCAGGCGGCCCGCATTCGGAGCTGCTGCTGGAGCACACCACCGTCACCGGCACCTTGTTCCAGCAGGGGGCGGACAACGCCGGCGACCTGTCGGTCTTCACGCAGGACCAGGCGACCGGCGCCGCGGGGACGGACGTCATCCACGTGGCCGGCAGCTTCGCGTCCAACGCCTTCGTGTTCACCAACAACGCGGCGACGCAGGCGGCCTCCATCCAGTTGTCGCCTCCGCCCACCATCGGCTGACCAAGGCGGGCCAGTGCCCGGGCGCAGGCTCCGGGCAC
>CAXTTB010000011.1:0-4203 GCA_964246905.1 uncultured Acetobacteraceae bacterium
TATCAGGCCGCGCATCCCTACGCGCCGGGCCGGGACCTGATCCTGGTCGATCAACGCGGCACGGGCCGGTCGGAGCCGCAGCTTTGCCCGGACTTCAAGGGAGAGTTCGCGGCCGCCATCGCCGCGGTCGCAATGGGACCCGAGGCGGAGATGCAGGCGCGGCGCTGCGCGCTGTACGCGGCCTGCCGCGAGCAGGCGGCGGCGCAGGGCATCGACCTCAAGGACTTCGGCACGTCCGTCACGGTCGAGGACTTCAACACGGTGCGGCAGGCGCTCGGGGTGGCGCGGTGGAACGTGCTTGGCGTGTCCTACGGCACGACTGTCGCGATGACGCTGATGGCCCGCTATCCCGGGACGGTCCGTGCCGCCGTGCTTGATTCGGTCATTCCGCCGGACCCGCTGCTGCCCCGCTTTTCAAGCACTGTCGCCGCCGCCCGGGATGCGTTCTTCCGGTTCTGCAGCGAGGACGAGGCATGTTCCTCCGCCTTTCCGGACCTCGCCGGCACCTACCAGGATACGCTGGACCGGCTCAATCGGGCGCCCCCGTCCGTGCGGCTTCCCGCAGAGATGCACTATCTAAACAACCAGGGGACGTTGACGGCATCCCTGTTCGAGTTGGTCGTGGGCCGGCTGCTTTACTTCCCTATGGCTTATCCGGCACTGCCGCGCCTCATCGCAGACGTGCATGACGGCGCCGTGTCCGATTTCGCTTCAAGCGTGGAAGCTCTGCTGACGAAGGCCAGGGACCGGAACACTGGAGCGGACCTGGGTGCGAACGCCGCGGTCGAATGCCGCGACCGGCCGCGCTACCGCGAACCGCTTGCCGCGGGCGCGGACATCTTTGAGCAGATTTCACCATACGGCGTGTG
Organism: uncultured Acetobacteraceae bacterium; assembly: GCA_964246905.1. Classification (GTDB taxonomy): domain Bacteria; phylum Pseudomonadota; class Alphaproteobacteria; order Acetobacterales; family Acetobacteraceae; genus CAHJXG01. The sequence goes on from CAXTTB010000011.1 coordinate 870, forward strand.
CGCGGACTGGTCGGAGCCGGGGCCGCCGCCAACGGTTCCGCTCAATGCCGACATGCCGGCCTTGGTGCTGGCGGGACAGTTCGATCCCACCAACACGCCAACTGTCAGCCGCCACGTCGCCGACCTGATCGGCCCCCATGCCCAATGGGTCGAGTTCGCCCGCAGCGGCCACAGCGTCCGGTCCACCACCCCATGCGCGTCCAGGATCGTGGCGGAGTTCGTGGACCAGCCAACCCGGCCGCTCGACACGTCATGCGCCAGCCGGCCTGAGCCGATCCGGTTCCTGCCGGCGCCGTAGAGGCATCTTCACTCCCCCCGCCAAACCGGCGCCCGCTTGCCCAGAAACGCCTCCATCCCCTCGCGGAAATCCGCGCTCATGTAGCACATCAGCAGCAGGTCGTGGTCCGCGTCGCCCGGCGGCACCGAGCGGTCCCTGATGCGGCGCAGCGCCTCCTTGGTGGCGTGGAGCGTCAGCGGCGCATGGGCGGCGGCCAGCCGGGCAAGCTCGTCCGCGCGCCGGGCGAGCGCCGCCGCGTCCGGGAGCACTTCGCTGACCAGGCCGATGGCCCGGGCCTCCTCCGCCTCGATCAGCCGGGCGGTGAACACTATGTCCTTGACCCGGGCCGGGCCGATCAGCGCGGCCAGGCGGGCGTAGTTGGACAGGCTGAGGCAGTTGCCCAGCGTGCGCGCGATGGGGAAGCCGAAACGCATGTTGGCCGCCGCGACCCGCAGGTCGCAGCACGCCGCCATGGCCGCGCCGCCCCCGGTGCAGGCGCCGGCGATGGCCGCGATGGTCGGCACCCGCAGCCGCTCCAGGGCACCGAGAACGCGGTCGATCCGCGCCTCGTACTCCAGCGCGTCCTCCGGCGTCCGGAAGGCGCGGAACTGCGAGATGTCCGTGCCCGCCGCGAACGCCTTGTCCCCGGCGCCGGTCAGGATCAAGGCGCGGATGCTCCGGTCCGCCTCGACCTCCGCGCAGATCCCGGCCAGGCGCTCGTACATGCTGAACAGCATGGCGTTGCGCGTCTGCGGGCGGTTGAAGGTGACGCGGGCGATGCCGTCCTGGACCTCGTAAAGCAGGTCCGCCGGAAGAACGTTCGCCGAACCGTCCGCCGTCATCAGCTCTTCACCAGGCTGCACCCGCCCTCGCTCATGGGCCGGAAGGCCTGGTCGGCGGGCGTCGTCGCCACCACCTTGAGCACGTCGAGCGGCCCCCGGCTTTCTTCCAGCGTCTTGACCTGCAGCAGGTAGCTCGGATGCACCTTGCGCCCGTCCTCCCGGATGCGCCCGGCGCCGAAGCAGTCGTCGTCGGTCGGCGTCGCCTTCATGTGCGCGACCGCCGCCCGCCCGTCCGCCTTGGCCGCCGCCGGGCCGAGCGAGGCCGCCGTCTTGAGGTAGTGCAGCGTCGCCGCGTAGCACCCGGCCTGGATCATGTTGGGCGGCTGCGAGGGCGTCTTGGGCTTGATCCGCTCCCAGAACATCCGCGTGCGGTCGCTGAGGTCCCAGTAGAAGCTGCCGGTCATCACCAGGCCCTGGCTGTCCTCCAGCCCGACCGAACGCACGTTGCCGTCGTACATCAGCATTGCCGCGACACGCATGAACTTGGTCAGCCCGAACTCGTGCGCCTGCTTGATGCAGTTCACCGTGTCGGTGCCGGAGTTGCACAGGCCCAGCACCTTGGCGCCCGACGCCTGCGCCTGCAGCAGCAGCGAGCTGAAGTCCGTGGTGTCCGGGAACGGGTAGGAGCGCGCGCCGAGCACCCTGCCGCCGGCCTCCTGCACGAAGCGGGCGGTGTCGCGCTGGAGCTGCTGGCCGAACACGTAGTCGGCGGTGATGAAGAACCAGGAATCGCCGCCGGCCTTCACCATGGCGCCGCCCGTGGATTTCGCCAGCATGTAGGTGTCGTAGGTCCATTGCACCGTGTTCGGGCTGCACTGCGCGCCGGTGAGGTCGGTGGTGGCGGCGCCCGAGTTGAGATAGACCTTGTTCTTCTCCCGGCACACCGTGTTCACCGCGAGCGCCACGGAGCTGGTCGGCACGTCGATCACCGCGTCCACGCCGCCCTCGTCGAACCAGCGCCGGGCGATGCCGGCGCCGATGTCGGGCTTGTTCTGGTGGTCGGCCGACAGCACCTCCGCCTTGACCTCCGGGTGCAGCCGGGCGAACTCCTCCACCGCCTGCCGCACGCACAGGACGGAGAGCGGCCCGGTGTCGTCGCGGTAGTTGCCGGACTGGTCGTTCAGCACGCCGAGGCGGATCGGCGCACCCTGCGCCCGGGCGCTGCGGGACAGGCCGGGAAGCAGGGCCGATGCGGCTGCGGCGCCGAGCGCCGTGCGGCGGGTGACGGTCATGGACGATCCTCTCACGGTTTTTATTGTATGCCGGGCAGGGATCGTGCGTGGGAATGCGAGCGCGTTCAAGTCACGCCTTTTCCAGGCGTCAGGGTCATACGGGCGGCACCATTGATCGGCCCGCGTGCGGCTGCCGATGGGTTGCCCCTATCCTACGCGACCCGATCCGTAGGATGGTTGCAACCCATCAGCGAGTGACGGTCATTCAACCTAGCCGGCCGTATCAGCCTGTCAGGGCGCTTCCAGGTCAGGCGCAGTCAGGAACTCCTCGACGATGGAGAAGAGCTGGCGGCGGTTCTTCTCCATCATGACCGTGTGGGTGCCCTCGCCAATCTCGACGTACCGCTTCCACGGCGCGTTGGTGATGAGCGGAAACAGCGTCTGCGCCATGACGCGCGGCGTGTCGCGGTCCCATTCGCCGTGCACCAGCAGGGTCGGCGCGGCGATGGCGGCGGGGTCGTAGGTGGGGCGGTCGTTGCCCCAGCGTTCCCGGATGTCCTGCACCACGCCGTTCGGCGCGCGCAGCACGGGCGGGTCCTGCGCCTCCCCCGCCGGGTCGGTTGCCCAGGTGGCCTTCTGCCAGGCGTCGAACCAGCCCTCGGGGATCAGGCCCGCCTGCTTGTCCGGCGGCACGCCGTTCAGCCAGCGTTGCCGGGCCGCGCCGCTGCTCACCGTGCGGTAGGCGCCGAGCTTGGCCGGCGCAGGCGCGGGCACCGCCCCCGGCACCGTCCAGACCGGCGCATACAGCACCAGGCGCTCCACCTTCTGCGGCTGCGCCGCCGCGAAGCCTGCGGCGATGGTGGTGCCCCACGACCAGCCCATCGCGTCCAGCTTCCGCAGGCCGCGGCGCTTCAGCACGTAATCGACCACGGCGCCGTAGTGACGCACGGCGTCCTCCGTGGTCTCGACCGGCGCGTTCGCCTCCGCCGGCTGCGCCATCGCGGCCGGCCAGCATCGCGGTTCGCGTGCCGCCAAACGTCGCC
>CAXTTB010000011.1:4213-19051 GCA_964246905.1 uncultured Acetobacteraceae bacterium
CACGCACTCGGCCAGCGCCGGCAGCTCGCCGATGCCGCCGTCGCCATGGCGGCGGGCCGCGACGACCGGCCGTAGCCCGGCAGGTCCAGCAGGTAAACGTCAAAGCCGTGCCCGGCCAGGTCGTCCATGAAGGAGGTGCCACCGAGCGGCAGGTCGAACGCCGTGCTGGCCGGGTATGTCGCGCCATGCACGAAGACCAGCGTGCGCGCCGCGCCTCCGGCCAGTTGCGCCGGGTGCTTGTTGCGAACGTAGATGTCGAGGCCCGGGTCGCCGGACGGCACCATGGCCTCCTCGGTCACGACCGCCGGATTCTGCGCGGCAGCCGGGGCGGCGAGCAGCACCAACAGGGCGCCGGCGGCGAGCGCGGCATCATGGAGCGTCATGGCATCCTCCCAATCAGGTCGCCAGGCGGTGCTGCCCGGACCCGTTGACGGCGTTTATAGCACCTGGCTCTCACCTTGGGCATCAACCGCCCGCGCCGGCCGCAAGCCACCGTAGCCTTGCCACGACCCGGCCACCAGCCAGCCGGCATCGACCGGGAGGGTGATCCCGGTGATCGCGGAGGCATCGTCGGAGGCGAGGAAGCTGCAGGCCCGGGCGATCTCCTCCGGCGCCACCAACCGGCCCATGGCGGACGCCTCCGCCAATGCCGCCGGGTCGCGCTGCCCAGCGTCGGTGGCGGACTGTAGGGCCGGCGTCATGACGAAGCCCGGCGCCACGGCATTGACCCGCACGCCGGACCGGCCCCACTCGGCGGCGAGCGCCTGCGTCATGCCGACCACCGCCGCCTTGGCCGGCGCATAGGCGTGCAGCGGCATCGAGCGGAGGCCGGCGACGGAGGCGATGTTGACGATGGAACCAGAACCGCGCCGGGCCATGCGCCCGCCGAAGGCGACGCAGCTCAAGTACACGCCGCGTTGATCGACGGCGACGACATGATCCCAGGTCTCGATGGGCAGCTCCTCCGGAGGCAGGGGCGGCTGCAGCACGCCGGCGGAGGTGACGAGGATGGCGGGCGGGCCGTATTCCCGCTCCACCCAATCCGCCACCATCTCCACGTCGTCCGGGCGGGTCACGTCGAGGTGCCCGGCCACGGCGCGCGGAATGCTGAACGCGACAGCTTGGGCGCGCGGCTCGTCGATGTCCGCCACCACGACCTGCGCGCCGCGTGCGGCCAGGTCGCGTGCGCAGGCCTCCCCGATGCCGCTCGCGCCGCCGGTGACGATGGCGATGCGTCCTTCAAGCGAGCTTGTCACGTCCAGGGTCTCCAGGGTGATCGGGGTTGCAGGGCCAAGCGCCGACAGCGCGTCGTATCGGCGACGCAACGCTACGGGCGGCGGACGCGGGCCGTCAAGCGAGCAGTTCTGTCCCAAAAGCAAGGCGCGTTCCAGGAATCAGGCCTGGTGGGGAGCCGCGGACGCCGCAAGGATGCTCTGCCTCACAAGGCTTGGGCAGCGCCGGACCACCCAGCCAGGCTTGCAGGGAGCGATGTTGATGCGCTGCGTCAAACGTCAACAGTGAGAAGTGGGTTCTCGACTAAATTTGTACGTTTGACAACTCCTTCCCTGCCATCACCTCAGACGAAAGAATGAGCGATGTAGAAGGCATTGAGATCAAATGTCAGCCGAGACCGGATTATTAATACGGAAGCTGGAACAGTTCGGCAAGCTGTCCAGTAATGAGAGACAGGTTCTCGAAAACCTTCCCATCGACGTACGGCGGGTTGACGCCGGCCAGGACTTAGGGCGGACCGGCCAGGAGTCGTTGCACTGCCTGCTATTGCTGAGCGGCGTGGTGTGCCGCTATAGGCTGATGCAGGACGGACAGCGGCAGATCATGAGTTTCCATTTTCCCGGCGACATCCTCGACCTCAGCGGCCTGCTGCTGGGCAAGCTCGACCACAGCATCGGGACGCTCACGCCGGTGGAGGTCTCGCCGGTTGCCCACGCGACCCTGCTCGGCTGGATCGAGCAGCACCCGGGGCTGGGCCGCAGGCTGTGGCAGGACACCCTGGTGGACGCGGCGGTGTTCCGCGAATGGGTGGTCAACGTCGGGCGGCGCTCGGCTTATGCCCGCACTGCCCACTTGCTGTGCGAGATCGCGGCGCGGCTGCAGGCCGTGGGGTGGGCGCAAGGCCAGGTTCTCAGCCTGCCCGTCACCGCCGCCGAGCTGGCCGACGCAACGGGGTTGTCGGTCGTGCACGTCAACCGCGTCTTGCAGGAACTCCGGGCCAAGAAGCTGGTCGAGTCGCGCGGAACGGCCTTGGTGGTGCTGGACTGGGACCGGCTGAGGCAAGCCGCGGGCTTCGACCCGGACTATCTGCACCGACGCGCGATGCCCGCGGCCGCATGACGGCCCGGGCGGAAGGGGGCCTGTGATGGCATGTCGGTGAAACTGCTGCTGCGTCCGGTACCTGTGTACACCGGCAGCGGTGATCAAGACGGCCAGTTGGTGCTGGCCGACGGACGACTGGTGGCAGTGCTGGTCCGCCTCGACGACACATCTCACGCCGGGCTGGTGGGGGCCTGGTTCCTGGAAGCCGGGTTCGGGCCATGCGCCCATGTGGTTGCCCCAATCTTCAACGACCTCGACGCCGCACAGGGCTGGATACGGCAGCAGTTCGAGAGTTAGGCCAGTGCGGCCCTGACCGGAGCCACGGCGTCGCCGGCGGTGCGACGGGTTGGCCGCTTCCACGAAACCTGGACCGCGATCAGCCGGCGGGGTGGGAAAGCGTCAGCGCCTCCCGCCAACGGACAGGACCGTCCTGTGGCGGATGGCGCTTCGCTGATGCGCCCTGCGCCGCCCGCAGCCAGGCGCAGGTCAGAATTTTCGGCGGTTGGGATGACATGAAACCTGGGCCGCGACCTGGCGCAATCGGGGCGCAAGCCTGCCGGGACGGCGGGCGTGCCTGCCGTTGCCCATGAGGCCAGCCTCCTCACCTGCGCGGGACAGCGGAGACTTCCTCTATCCAAGGGAACCCGCTCCGCCAGATTCCATTATGGCGGCATAAGGATCGACTGTTTCCATCAAATGATGCAGTGAAGAACATCAAAAGCAAAACCAAGCAACGTCATTTGCGTATCTCAATTCCAACGTTGAGCAGGCTAAATCCCAGCCAAAGTTAGCCCAAATCGTGATCCCGCATTGCACTTACGGGATTGGGTTCTGCCAACAACTCACGTATCATTGCTGCATGACGCACCAGCCCGTGCTGATCAAGCAAACGCACAGCTAACAAGTTGGGCGACAATAATATTGTTGAGCTAACCTGATTAATGTTTCTGAGGTATCATAATGAGTGGAACGAACACTGACCCGAACGCGACAGGCGCGGCGCCCGGCGGCGGCGGCTCCGGCGCGACGTCCGTCGGCGGCAGCACCGTCGGCGTGACCACCCCGGTCCTGCCGCCGCAGTACTCCAGCAGCAACCTCGGCTTCTTCACCCGGCAGACGGAGCCTGTGACGACGGGCACGACCGTCGGCCCGGACGGCGCGCTCTATGTCAGCGGCCTGAGCGCCATCCCGTACCCCACCGGCTATGCGTCGGTTTACCGCATCGCCGACCCGACGGCCACGACCGGCTACGACGGCAAGACGCCCAGCGGCGTGCCGCAGGTGTATGCCAGCGGCTTCGACGAGATCCAGAGCATCAGCTTCAACAACACCACCGGCGACCTTTACGTGGCGGAGTACATCAACTCCAACGAGATCTACGACCCCACCCTGGACCCGGCGACCCTGCCGCCGGGCAAGCTGGTCAAGGTGTCGCCGGACGGCACCCGCACGACGATCTCGGGCGACGAGCTGAAGCTGCCCAACTACGTGCTGGTGGACCAGAAGACCGGCGACGTCTATGTCGCCATCAACAACGCCAGCACCACCAACGGCGAGGTGCTGCGCTACTCCACCGACCCGGCCACCGGCGCCACCACGAGCACCGTCGTCGCGAGCGGCCTTGCCAACCCGCGCGGCATGTCCTTCGGCCCGGACGGCAACCTCTACGTGCTTGAGCAGGGCCTCGGCACCCCGGCCGACTCGCCCGACGCGGCCAGCGCGCCGGTGATCCCGTTCATCCCCGGCCTGGTCAGCGAGCGCGGCGGCTACACCGGCTCGATCACCAAGGTGGACACCACCAGCCCGGCTGGCGGCCAGGAGCGCATCTACACGGGCCTCCCCTCCTTCCGGGAGTTCAACCCGACCACCGGCCAGGACCGGGTCATCTCCATCGGCCCGAACGCCATGACCATCACCCCGGACGGCACCGTTTACATCGGCTCGGGCGGTGGGCTTGCCCCGGAGACGGCCGTCGCGGTCGGCCCGATCGGCGCCGGCTTGCAGGGCGTGCTGAAGCTCACCGGCCTGTTCGGCAGCGACCCGTCGAAGGCGACCTATACGCCGGAGTTCAACGCCCTCCAGTACGCCGCGGCGAACGGCCCGGACGGCGCGACGACCCTGTACAACACCGAAAGCAACCTCTACGACATCACGCAGGGATCGGACGGCAAGCTCTACACCGTGGATGCGGCCCGCAACCTCGTCTATGGGCTGTCGAGCGACGGCACGACGGTGGACAGCGTGACCGTGATCCAGAAGCAGCCGCCAGTGCTGACGCCGCCGCAGTACTCGGCCGTGGTCGCCGCCGGCGGCAACCCCACGGAGCAATACGCGGCCGAGATCGCCAACCCCACCTTCAAGGCCGCGAACAGCGGGCCGGACGTGCCCGGAAACGTTCCCCTGGCCGGGCTTGCCGCGGCGGCTGCCGCCGCCGGCCTGACGGGGACCGGCGCTCCTCCGGCGGCGACCGACCCTGCCGTCCCCGGCGCCACCACGGTCGCGCCGCGTGCGGAGGACGGGACCGGGAGCGGCGTCACCGGGAGCACGGGCGTCAACACCTCGACCGCCTTGCCTGCCCTTCCAGCCGGCGCCAGTTTCGCGCCCGCCCTGCCGGGTGCGACCGATCCGGTCAGCCCGCCGGTGCTCGCCACCAACATCTACTCCAACAACTACAGCCCGTTCTTCGGCAACTACGCCCCGGCGCCGTCCGACCCGCTCGTCTTGCCGGCCGGGGGCGGCGGAAGCTACACCGTGTCGAAGCTCGTCGTGTTCGGCGACCGGCTCGCCGACAACGGCAACACGGCGGCGCTGGAGAAGTCGCTCGGCCAGACGCCGGGCACCTCGACGGCGCCCTACTCGGCCACCGGCAACTTCTCGGACGGGCCGCAGTGGACCACCGACCTCGCCCAGATCCTGGGCGCGACGGCGCCGTCGCAGCAGGAGAACCTCGCGTTCGAGAGCGCGACCGCCCGCGACCTCGGCGTGCCGGACCCATTCGCTCCGGACGCGGCCAAGACGCCTCTCGGCACGTTCGCCGGGCAGATCGGGCAGTTCAAGGCGCAGGATGGGTCCTTCAATCCCAATGAGCTGGTCGCGGTGAACTTCGGCGGCAACGACATCTCGCTGCCGAGCAACGAGCCGCCGCTGCAAGGCGTCACGGACAGCGTCAACGCGATCATCTCCGGACTGGGCCAGTTGGCCGATTTGGGGGCCAAGCACTTCCTGGTCTCCAACCTGCCGGACATCACGCTGGCGCCCCTGTTCAGCGACCCGGGGTTCCAGGCGGCGACCGGGGCGACGCCTGCCTTGTTCCAGGGTCTCGTGAGCGCCTTCAACAGCCAACTCGCAGCCGGGTTGGATGCGTTCAAAAGCCAGACCGGCCTCGACGTGAAGACGCTGGACCTCAACAAGCTGTTCAACGGCATTTCCGCCAACCCGCTCGACTACGGCTTCACCAACGCCACCCAGCCGGTCCTCGTGAGCACCCCCGGCATCGGCACCAAGCCCACCTACAACCCGGCCATCGTCGGGCAGGACCCGCAGGTCGAGCACGGCTCGCTCTTCCTCGATCCGTTCTTCGACCCCACGGCGCTCGGCCAGGCGATCATCGCCCAGACCGCGCGGAGCACGCTGACGGGCACGCCTTCGGCCTCGGTCTAAGGCGGGTCCGCCCCCGCGGCAGCTTGTCCCCCCAGGGGCGGCTGCCACGGCGGCGCAACGACAACGAGGATCGGCATGTCGGGGATGGCAACACGTTGCGCGCCGCCCGGCATCACCGCTCCCGCCTGCACGGCCTGGCGGCGTCAATCGCCAGGTCGGGCGGTTTCAAGACAAGCAAGCCCCCGAGCCCCGGCGCCGGGCGGATCAGATGGAGATCCCGGACATGACGGCTGAGAGCCTTACCGATATCCGCGACGACCTGGAAACGGACGACATGCCGGTAGCACCCGCTGCGGCGCCCGGCCCTTCGACCGTCGCAGAGGGCCTGGCCTCCTCGCTCCGCGGCATGGGCGTGGCGCACGCCCTGGGCGTTTGCGGCGGCGCGCAGGCGCTGCTCTGGGCCGCGTTCTCCAAGTATCTGGACGTATTGCACTTCCGGCACGAGAGCGGCGCCGCCTTCGCCGCCACGGAGGCGCACTTCGCCAGCGACCGTCCGGTCGTGGTGTTCACCACCACCGGGCCGGGCATCACCAACGTCCTGACCGGCACGCTCGCCGCGCGCACGGAAGGCGCCAAGCTGATCCTCGTCACCGCCTACGCCTCCGCGCCGATGCGCGGCCGGGGCGGCATCCAGGAGACCAGCGGCTACACCATGCCGACCAGCGGCATCTTCGAGGCCGGCGCCTGGTTCGACGACGCCGTGGTGCTGGAAACGCCGGAGCAGTTGCCGCAGGTGCTGCGCCGCATCGCCGCCGGGCTGCAGCGGCCCGGCGCCTACGTCGCGCACATCAGCATCCCCAACGCGGTGCAGGGCGCGCCGCTGTCCCAGCCCTTGCCGAAGCTCTCGGTGCAGACCGCGCCGTCCGCGCCCGGCGCCTCCACGCGCCCCGGCGTGAACCGCGCGGCGGTGGCGCATTGCGCCAAGCTGCTGTCCGCCGAGCCGTTCGCCATCTGGGCGGGCTTCGGGGCGCGGCACGCGGCGCCGGCCATCCTTGCCCTGGCGGAGCGCGCCGGCGCCCCGGTGATGTGCTCGCCGCGTGCCAAGGGCGTGTTCCCCGAGGACCATCCGCTCTACGTCGGCGTGACCGGCATGGGCGGGCACACCGCGGCGGCCGTCGCCTACATGCGGGACCATGCGCCGCGCCGGGTGCTGGTGCTGGGCACCCGGCTCGGCGAGCCGACCTCGTTCTGGAACCCGGGCCTGGTGCCGGCGGGCGGCTTCATCCACGTCGATATCGACCCTTCCGTGCCCGGCGTCGCCTACCCGCACGCTGAGACGTACGGCGTGCAGGCCGATGCCGGGGACTTCCTGGCCGACCTGCTCGACGCCTGGCCGTCCGCGTCCGCCAAGACCGCGGCGCCGTCGCTGCCGCGCCCGCATCCCAGCCACCCGGCGCCGGGCGGCGCGGGCCGGGTGCGCCCGAGCGCGCTGATGTCCGCGGTCCAGCGCGTGGTCGTGGACGGCTCGGACGCCGTGGTGCTGGCCGAGTCCGGCAACTCCTTCACCTGGGCCACGCACTACCTGCGTTTCGCGCAGCCGGGGCGGTACCGCGTCAGCACCAACGTCGGCTCCATGGGCCACGCGGCGACGGGCGTGCTGGGCGCGGCGCTGGGCCGCGGCGGCAAGGCGGTGGCGATCTGCGGCGACGGCGCGATGCTGATGAACATGGAGGTCAACACCGCGGCCAAGCAGGGCCTGCCCGCCGTCTGGATCATCCTGAACGATGGCCGCTACAACATGTGCTACCAGGGCATGGCGGCACTCGACATGGCGGGCTGCGCCGACGCCACCTTCCCCGCCACCGACTTCGCCATGCTGGCCCGCGCCATGGGCGCCGAGGGCCTGCGCGTGGACAGCGAGGACGGTCTGGAGGCCGGCCTGGCCCGGGCGCTCGCGGCGCCGGGTCCGTTCATCCTCGACGTGCTGATCGACGCGGACCAGGTCGCGCCGACCAACGGGCGCAACGAGGGGCTGCGCGTGGCCAAGGCGGCCCGGCGGGAGGAAGGCCTGAGCTTCCCCGTCATCGCAGCGAACTAGAAGGGAGTCGAAGTCTCCATGGAAAGCAACACCTTCGCCACCTCGACCTTCATCGCGACCGGGATGAAGGAGGCATCCGAGTACGTCCGCGACCTGCGGAACCTGGACGAGTGGACGCTCTACAGCCGCATGATCGAGCAGATGGACGAGAACACCTGGCGCGGCACGGCGTCGGGCTACCAGCACGACCTGTTCTACCATGCGCGCCCGGTCGAGACGCCGAGCTTCGGCGGCGTCGAGTGGCACTGCGGCTACAAGTATGGCGAATACTTCCAGTGCTACCCGGCTTTGCTGTTCCCGCCGAGCTACCTCGGTTCCGACGAGGACGGCGTTTACTTCCATTGGCTCAGCTTCATCGGCCCGGAGCGCCGCACGCCGATGCTGATGCAGGGCATCCATTGGGTGCACACGGCGGAGATCCGTTCGCTCAAGGGCGCGTTGGAGCGCCGGGCGGGCCATGACCGCGCCGTGCAGGGCCGGTTCGAGATCCAGACCAGCGCCATCTACGTCGATGCGCCGCCCGACATGGCGACCGAGTACCTCGGCGACGTCCGCAACCTCGGCGAGTGGGGCTACTTCCTGAAGCCCGATGGCGAGGCGGAGGCGGGCCGGGGCCAGTTCAAGGACGAGTACGGCCAGAAGCTCGACGTGACGGCCACCAGGCACGACCTTGGGAAGTATTCCATCCTGGAGTTCGAGCACCGCTACCGCAGCTCGAACTGGGTGCAGCGGAGCCTGCTGGTGCTCATGCCGTGCGACTACGCCTTCAGCAACCCGAAGGCGCGCGGCTTCATCGCGCACCGCATCGTGTTCTTCGAGAAGGGCGTGGTGCCGCGGCACGGCAAGCTGCAGATCGAGGACTATGGCGCGGAGAGCATGAGCCTCAAGCGCGTGCTGGAGAACAAGGCCGGCAACCTCGCCTCGTTCAACCGAGGCATGAGCTACCTGCCGGAGGCCGCAGCATGAGCGCCGCGTCGGAAAGCCTGCTGGCAGACCGTCCGTTCGCCGGCATCGGCGCACGGCCGGACGCTGACTGGCGGACAGACGAGCCGGCCGCGACGCGGCGGCTGTTCCTCCTCGACAACTACGACAGCTTCACGTTCAACCTGTACCACCGCCTCGGCGAGCTGGGCGCCGAGGTGAGGGTCATCCGCAACGACGCGCTCACCCCGGCGGAGGCGCTGGCGCTCGGCCTCGATGCCGTGGTGATCTCGCCCGGGCCGTGCGACCCGGACCGGGCCGGCATCTCGCTCGGCCTGATCGAGGCGGCGGCGGCGGCCTGCCCGGTGCTCGGCGTGTGCCTGGGCCACCAGGCCATCGGCCAGGTGTACGGCGGCAAGGTGGTCCGCGCGCCCTCGCCGCTGCACGGCAAGGTCAGCCTGATCCACCACGACGACACCGGCCTGTTCGCCGGGCTGCCCAACCCGTTCCCGGCCACGCGCTACCACAGCCTGATCGTGGACCGCGACAGCCTGCCGGCGGCGTTGCACGTCAACGCCTGGACGGATGACGGCCTCGTCATGGGGCTGCGTCATGAGAGCCTGCCCGTGCACGGCGTGCAGTTCCACCCCGAAAGCATCGAGACCAAGGCCGGGCACGCGCTGCTGCGGAACTTCCTCGATTTGGTGCCGGAGCGTGGGGTTCCGGAGCGGGTGGCGGCATGAGCGACGCGCTCCGCCCGACCCTGGCCCTGCTCGCCGGCGGCGCGCGGCTGACCGCGGAGCAGGCGGAGGCGGCGTTCGACGTCATCATGGAGGGCGCCGCCACGCCGTCGCAGATCGGCGGCCTGCTGATGGCGATGCGCGTGCGGGGCGAGACGGTCGAGGAGATCGTCGGCGCCACCCGGGCGATGCGCGGCCACATGCTGCGGGTCCGCGCGCCGGAGGGCGCCATCGACACCTGCGGCACCGGCGGGGACGGGGCGCACACGCTGAACATCTCGACTGCGGTGGCGCTCGTCGCCGCCGGGTGCGGCGTGCCGGTGGCGAAGCACGGAAACCGGGCGCTGTCGTCGCGGTCCGGGGCGGCGGACGTGCTGGAGGCGCTGGGCGTCAACGTCGATGCGGCCCCGGACGCGGTGGGCCGGGCGTTCGAGGAGGCGGGCGTCAGCTTCCTGTTCGCGCCTTCGCACCACGGCGCCACGCGCCATGCCGGGCCGGCGCGGCGCGAGTTGGGCACGCGCACGATCTTCAACCTGCTGGGGCCGTTGTCCAACCCGGCGGGGACCCGGCGCCAACTGCTCGGCGTGTTCGCGCCGCAATGGCTGGTGCCGTTCGCCGAGGTCCTGCGCGTGCTCGGCAGCGAGCGGGCCTGGATCGTGCACGGCCATGATGGATTGGATGAGCTGACGACCACGACCCATTCAACCGTCGCTGAGCTGCGCGACGGCGAGATCCGGCAGTTCGAGGTGACGCCGGAGCAGGCGGGCGTGGCGCGAGCGACGCTGGACGACCTGCGGGGCGGGGATGCGCGGGACAACGCCGCGGCGCTGCGGGCGCTGCTGGACGGCGAGGCCGGGCCGTACCGGGACATCGTGGTGCTGAACGCGGCGGCGGCGCTGGTGGTGGCCGGCCGGGCGGACGGGCTGGCGCACGGTGCCAGCCTGGCCCGCCAATCACTGGATTCCGGGGCCGCAGCCGCCCGGCTTGAGGCGCTGGTGCGCGCGACGAACGGGGTGCCGGCATGAGCGACCGATTGGCGGAGATCTGCGCGGCCAAGCTGGAGCACGTCGCCCGCTGCAAGGCACGCCGCCCGTTGCGTGACATCGAGGCGGCGCTCCCATCCGAGCCGCCGCGCGGCTTCATCCGCGCCTTGCGCGCAAAGGTGGACGCCGGCCGTCCCGGGCTGATCGCCGAGATCAAGCGGGCCAGCCCGAGCAAGGGCCTGATCCGCGCCGACTTCGACCCGGCGGCCCTGGCGCGGTCTTACGCGGCTGGTGGCGCCGCCTGCCTGTCCGTGCTGACCGACGCGCCGTACTTCCAGGGTGCCGACGAGCACCTGGCCGCGGCCCGCACCGCCGCCGCCCTGCCGGCACTTCGGAAAGACTTCATGCTCGACCCTTACCAGGTGGTGGAAGCGCGTGCCCTCGGCGCCGACGCGATCCTGCTGATCGTCGCGGCGCTGGGCGACGCGCAGGCGGCGGAGCTGGAGGCGGCGGCGGAGGGCTTCGGCATGGACGTGCTGATCGAGGTGCACGACGAGGCGGAGCTGGAGCGGGCGCTCCGCCTGCGTTCGCCGTTGGTCGGCATCAACAACCGCAACCTCAAGACGTTCGAGGTCGATCTGGCCACGACCGAGCGCCTGGTCCGGCTGGCGCCGCCCGACCGTTTGCTGGTCTGCGAGAGCGGCATCGGCTCGCCTTCGGACATCGCCCGGATGCAGGCAGCGGGCGTGCATTGCTTCCTGGTCGGCGAGAGCCTGATGCGGCAGGCCGACGTGACATCCGCAACGGCGGCGCTCCTCGGCAAGGTGCCGGCATGAGCGTCGGAACCAAGCCCCCCATGAACCATGAGCAGCCCGCTCGCACCGATGCGCGAGGACCGACGATGCACGTCTCGACTGGACGAACAAGTTTTGCCGAAGCCTATGGCCGCGGCGAGGCGCAGGTGGTGTGGACCACCCTGGTCGCCGACCTGGAAACCCCGGTCGCCGCGATGATCAAGCTGGCGGAGGGCCAGCCCTACGGCTTCCTGCTGGAGTCCATCGAGGGCGGCGCGGTGCGGGGCCGCTACTCCTACATCGGCTTGAAGCCCGACCTGATCTGGCGCTGCTACGGGGAGCGCGCCGAGGTCAACCGCTCCGTGCAGAGCGGCGTGGATGAATACGAGCCGCAGCCTTTGCCGGCGCTGGCCAGCCTGCGCGCCTTGATCGCGGAGTGCCGCATCGAGCTGCCGCCGGGCCTGCCGCCCGGCAGCGCCAGCCTGATCGGGTTCTTCGCCTACGACTTCGTGCGGCTGATCGAGCGTCTCCCGGACAACAACCCGGACGAGCTGGGCCTGCCCGACGCGATGCTGATGCGGCCCACGGTGATCGCGGTGTTCGACAACGTGCTGGACCGCATGACGGTGGTAACGCCGGTGTACCCGTCGCCGGGCCTATCGGCGGAGGCGGCGCATGACCGCGCCTGCGAGCGCCTGGCCGGGGTGGCGTCCGACCTGCGCCGCGGCCTGCCGCACCAGTTCGCGCCGGCCGGGCGCGGCCCGGCGCCCATGCCCACGTCCAACCTGTCCCGCAGCCAGTACCACGCGATGGTGGAAAAGGCGCAGGTCTATATCCGGGCAGGCGATGCGTTCCAGGTCGTGCCGTCGCAGCGTTTCTCGCTGCCGTTCAGCCTGCCGCCGCTGGCGCTCTACCGCTCGCTGCGTCGTCTCAACCCGTCGCCGTTCTCCTTCTACCTCAACCTCGGCGACTTCGCCCTGGTCGGCTCCTCGCCGGAGATCCTGGTGCGGCTGCGCGACGGCACGGTGACGGTGCGGCCGATTGCCGGGACGCGCCCGCGGGGCCGCACGCGGGCCGAGGACATCGCGTTGGAGCGGGACCTGCTCGCCGATCCCAAGGAACTGGCCGAGCACTTGATGCTGCTGGACCTCGGGCGCAACGACGTGGGCCGGGTCGCCCGGGTCGGCACGGTGC
Source organism: uncultured Acetobacteraceae bacterium (assembly GCA_964246905.1). Taxonomy (GTDB): domain Bacteria; phylum Pseudomonadota; class Alphaproteobacteria; order Acetobacterales; family Acetobacteraceae; genus CAHJXG01. The sequence continues at coordinate 16,878 of CAXTTB010000011.1, forward strand.
AGGTCACGGAGAAGATGATCGTGGAGCGGTACTCCCACGTCATGCACATCGTCTCCAACGTGGAGGGCGAGCTTGATCCCTCGCGCGCCGACGTGCTGGACGTGCTGTGCGCCGGCTTCCCGGCCGGCACGGTGTCGGGTGCTCCGAAGATTCGTGCCATGGAGATCATCGACGAGCTGGAGCCGACCCGGCGCGGCTTCTACGCCGGCGGCATCGGCTACATCGGCGCGGACGGCAACCTCGACACCTGCATCGGCCTGCGAACCGGGCTGGTGAAGAACGGCACGCTGTACGTCCAGGCGGGCGGCGGCGTCGTCGCGGACTCCGACCCGGAGGCGGAGTACCGGGAATCCTACAATAAAGCCCAGGCGCTGCTGCGCGCCGCGGAGGAGGCGATGCGGTTCGACGGCACGGGGATCGCGCATCACGCCGAGTACGGGACGGCCGACTGACGCGGCCGGAGCCACACTGAACATATGGATACTGCCATGGACAACTCCGTTTACTACGCACCGGACGGAAGCGCTGCCTCCGCTGCCGGACACTACTCGGACGCCTGGTCCCCGGCATCCTGGCGCGCGATGCCGGCCCAGCAGATTCCCGCCTATGAGGACGCCGGGCACCTGGCCGATGTCGAGGGCCGGCTGAGCCGTCTGCCGCCCTTGGTGTTCGCCGGCGAGGTCCGCGAGCTGCGGCGCAAGCTGGGCGAGGTTTCGGCCGGCCGCGGCTTCCTGCTGCAGGGCGGCGACTGCGCCGAGAGCTTCGCCGACTTCCACGCGGACAGCATCCGCGACACGCTGCGCCTGCTGCTGCAGATGGCGGTGGTGCTCAAGTTCGCCGCCGGCGTCCCGGTGCTCAAGGTCGGGCGGCTCGCCGGGCAGTTCGCCAAGCCGCGCTCCTCCGACACGGAGCAGCAGGGCGAGGCCGAGCTGCCGAGCTACCGCGGCGACATCGTGAACGGCTACCGCTTCACGCCCGAAGCCCGGCGGCCCGATCCCGAGCGGCAGATCCAGGCCTACGCGCAGTCGGCGTCCACGCTGAACCTGCTGCGCGCCTTCACCGGCGGCGGCTACGCCAGCCTCGCCAACATGCACAAATGGAACCTGGACTTCGTCGCCAACTCGGCGCAGGGCGCGCGCTACGAGGACCTGACCAACCGCATCTCGGAGGCGCTCGCCTTCATGACAGCGTGCGGCATGTCGGACCTGACCACGCCGTCCATGGCGCACACCACGCTGTACACCTCGCACGAGGCGCTGCTGCTCGGCTTCGAGGAGGCGATGACCCGGACCGATTCGGTGACGGGCGGGTGCTACGACACGAGCGCGCACCTCGTCTGGATCGGCGACCGGACCCGCGACCCCGGCGGCGCGCACGTCGAGTACATGCGCGGCATCAGCAACCCCATCGGCCTCAAGGCCGGGCCGAGCATGACGCCTGACGCGCTGCTGCGCCTGCTCGACATCCTCGACCCCAACAGCGAGCCGGGCCGGATGACGCTGATCGTCCGCATGGGGCATGACAAGGTGGGCGCACTCCTGCCGCCGCTGGTCCGCGCCGTGCAGCGGGAAGGGCGGTCGGTGGTCTGGTCGTGCGACCCCATGCACGGCAACACGGTGAAGGCGGCGTCCGGCTACAAGACCCGCCCGTTCGACCGCATCATGCGCGAGATCGAGACCTTCTTCGCCGTGCACCACGCGGAGGGCACCTACCCCGGCGGCATTCACCTGGAGATGACGGGGCAGAACGTCACCGAGTGCACCGGCGGCGCGCAGGCCATCACCGACGCGGCGCTCTCCGACCGCTACCACACCTATTGCGACCCCCGCCTGAACGCGCAACAGAGCCTGGAGGTGGCGTTCCTGCTGGCCGAGCGGCTCAAGGCGGCGCGGCAGGAGCGGGTGGCAGGAGCGGGCGGCCGATGACGCCCGACGTCGGGATGGAGGGCTATTCCTCCCCGCCGGGCCGGGCGCCGCTGTTCCGGCAGATCACTTTCGTGGGCCTGGGCCTGATCAACGGCTCCATCGCCCGCGACGTGCGGCGCCTGGGCCTGGCCGGACGGCTGGTCGGCACGGCACGGCGGGTGGAAACGCGCGATGAGGCCTGCGCCCTGGGACTGGTGGACGAGGCGACGCCTGACGCCGCCGCCGCCGTGCGGGACGCGGACCTGGTGG
>CAXTTB010000012.1:0-6300 GCA_964246905.1 uncultured Acetobacteraceae bacterium
GAGCACACCGCCATCGCGCGGGGGCACCGGGGCTGGAACGGGCACCCCGGCGGCATCCGCAGCGGGCTGGGCACCGTGCCGCCGATGGCGTCGAGCCGCCGCCCGCGCTTCTCCGGGCCGGGGATGGAGGCGAGCAGCCCGCGCGTGTAGGGGTGCTTGGGATCGCCCGTCACCTGGGCGGCGCCGCCCCGCTCCATCACCCGTCCGCCATACATGACGACCACCTGCCCGCACATGTCGCGCACGACGCCGATGTCGTGGGTGATCAGCAGCACCGCGGTGTTCACCCGTTGCCGGAGCGCCTGCACCAGGTCCAGGATCTGCGCCTGGATCGTGGCGTCGAGCGCCGTCGTCGGCTCGTCGAGGATCAGCAGCCGCGGCTCGTTGGCCAGCGCCATGGCGATGGTGACACGCTGGCGCATCCCGCCGCTCAGCTTGTGCGGGTAGTCGTGCACGCGGCGATCCGGCGCCGGGATGCCGACGAGGCGGAACAGCTCGACGGCGCGGTCCATCGCCTTGGCCCGGCTCACGTCCTGATGCGCCCGGATCGCCTCGGCCACCTGGGCGCCGACCGTATAGACGGGGTTCAGGGCGCTCATCGGGTCCTGGAACACCACGCCGATGTCCCGGCCGCGGATGGCGCGGAACTCGCGCTCCGGCAGGGCGGCGATGTCGCGCCCGGCGAAGCGGACCTCGCCGGCCGCCACGAAGCCCGGCGGCTCGACCAGCCGCAGGATCGACAGCGCCGTGACGCTCTTGCCGGAGCCGGACTCGCCGACGATGCCGAGGCTCGCCCCCGCCTCCACATCGAAGCTGACGCCATCGACCGCGCGCACCAGCCCCATGGGCGAGCGGAAATGCGTCTGCAGATCCCGCACCTCAAGGAGGGGCGGCTCCGTCAATCCCCACGGCCCAGCGGCGCCCGGGCCACGCGGACGGCGCCGCCCTGCATGACCAGGCGCACATCGCGCAGGCAGCCGAGGCCGTCGAGCGGGTTGCCGGGCACCGCGATCACGTCGGCGAGCTTGCCGGGCGTGAGCGTGCCCACGCGGTCGCCGACCTCGATCACCGCCGCCGCCCGGCCGGTCGCGGCGACCAGCACCTCCATCGCCGGCAGCCCGGCCTCCCGCATCAGTTCCATCTCCAGCGGCAGCCCCTCGATGGGGGTGAAGCGCCAGCCCGCGTCGGTGCCGGCCACGTGCTTGACCCCGGCCTCGTGCAGCTTGCGGAAGTGCGCCATGTTCTGGTCGTGCATCCGGCGCCAGCGGTCGAGCAGCGCCTGCTCCGTCGCGGTGCGGTGCGGGGCCGACAGCGCACGGAGCATGTACCCGCCCACCGCGAGCGTCCCGGTGACGGGCACGCCGGCGCGGGCGACCTTCTCGGCGGTGGCCGGCACGAACCGCTGGTCGCCGGCCGGGTTCATCAGGAAGTTGGCGTGCTCGATCCCGTCCACGCCGGCCTCGACCGCGTCGTCGATGGAGGCGGCGCAGAGGCAGTGCGCCACCGCCTTGCGGCCCAGCCGGTGCGCCTCCTCCACGAGCGCCGCCAGCTCGTCGCGCCGGAAGGCCGGGAGCCAGGACATGGTGCCCACCGTGCCGCCGCCGCTCGCCATGACCTTGATGAAGTCTGCGCCCAGGCGGGCCATCTCGCGGACCTTGCGGCGGACGCCCTCCACCCCGTCCGCCTCGCCGCCCAGGTACCAGGTGTGCCCGCCGGTGATGGTGATGGGCTGCCCGCCGGCGACGATCCGCGCGCCGTGCCCGTGGCCCAGTTCCATGGCGCGGCGGACCTGGAACACGGTGCCGCGCGCCGCGCCCACGTCCCGCACGGTGGTGATCCCGGCGGCGAGCGCCCGGGTGACGGCGAAGGTGGCCGTGGCGACGAGGACGCCGTCCGGCTCCTGCACCGCCTGCTCCAGCGTGCTGCCGTCGCCGGGCAGGTTGAGGTGCACGTGCGCGTCGATCAGGCCGGGCAGCAGCGTGCAGCCGCGGTAGTCGAGCACGGGCGTGTCCGGAGGCACAAGGCTTTCGGGCGCCTCGCCCCGGAACACGCCGGCGACGCGGCCCCCCTCCACGAGCAGCACGGCATCCGGGACGGGCGCCGCTCCCGTGCCGTCGATCAGCCGGTCCGCCCGGACCAGCACCGGCCCGGCGGCGTCACCCGGCGTCATTCGGACAGCGACGCCGCGCCGAGGTACTCGAAGCCGCCTCCCGAGTAGGTCAGCCCGGTCAGCGCCTTCGACGTCATCACGAGATCGACGTTCTCGTGGATCGGCATCTCCAGCGCCTGGTCCATGATGTGTTTCTGCACCTGGTGGTAGATGTCCTCCCGCTTCTTCACGTCGGTCTCCTGCTGGCCCTGCTTGATCAGCGCGGTGAGCGCCGGGTCGCTGTAGTGGCTCCAATTGAAGTACTGGTCCGGCAGGAACCACAGGTGCAGCGCGTCCGGATCGACGGCGATGTATTGCAAGGGCGTCAGCGACATGTCGCCCTTGATGTTGGCCGCGAGCCAGGCCGGCACCGCGAGCTGCTGGACCTGTGCGTCCATGCCGGCCTTACGGAGATAGCCTTGGATCGCCTGGGCGATCAGCGGGTACTCGGGCACGGTGGAGATCGCGGTCATCTTGAGCGCGAGCGTCCGGCCGCCCTTCTCCCAGAACTCGCCGGTGCGGGTCCACCCGGCCGCCTTGAGCGTCGCCTCCGCCTTCGCGGGGTCGTAGGGATAGGCGTCCTCCAGGGAGGCGTCGTATCCGGTCATGCCCTTCTGCAGCGGCGTGTTGCTGGGCGCGAACACCCCGGCGTCGGCCAGTTGGATCGCGCCCTTCTTGTCCACGGCGTAGAGGATCGCCTTACGCACCGCCACGTCGTCCGTGGGCCAGGCGGAGGCGTTGATCGGCGCGAAGATGCCAAGCCCGGTGATCGGCACCGGGACGGACGTGTAGCGCCCGCTCTTGCCCAGGACGTTCCAGAAGATGCCCGGCGTCTCCTGCATCATCTGCGACTGGCCGCTCTGGAACTGGCTGACCCGCGCCTGGGAACTCGGGACGATCTGGAACGTGACCTGGGCGATGTCGGGCGGGCCGGCGTGGCCCACGGCCTCCGGCCCCCATCGGTAGTCCTCGTTCCGCTTCAGCACGACGCTCTGGTTCGGCGCGTAGCTGACGAAGGCGAAGGGGCCGGTGCCGACCGGGTGCAGGCCGAGGTCCGCGCCGTACTGCTGGATCGCCTTGGGCGACTGCATCCCGAGGTAAGGCTCCCCCAACTGCGCCAGGAGCGGCGCGAACGGCGTGCCGCAGGAGACCTGCACGGTGAGCCTGTCCACCGCCTTCGCCGTGGTGCAGGGGCCGAGCAGCGCCATGCTGATCTTCGATTGGGTGCTGGTGTCGGTGATGTAGGCGAAGTTGGCCGCCACGGCCTCCGCGTCGAACGGGGCGCCGTCGTGGAAGGTGACTCCGTCGCGCAGGGTGAAGGTGTAGGTCCTGCCGTCGTCGGAGACGGCCCACTTCGTCGCCAGATGCGGCGTGACCTTGAAGTCGGGGGTGAGCCAGACCAGCGTGTCGAAGATGTTGCGGTCGATGGGTCCCACGTCGCGGGCGCCGGTCGCCGCCGGGTTCAGGGTGTCCACCGGCTCGCCCCAGCCGATCACCAGGCGGGCGTTCCGGTTGACGCCCGCAGCGGTGGCGCCCTGCAAGGCGAGGGCCAGGCCCGCCGCGGCCAGCGCCGCCCGCAGCGCGGCCTGTGTCGGGAAGCGGGATGTCGGCGTGGGCATGGCAAGCGTCCTCATGTGGGATCAGCCGCGGCTGAGCGTCGGGTCCGTCTCGTCGCGCAGCCCGTCGCCGATCAGGTTCACGCCGACGACGAACAATGCAAGGAACAGGCCGGGGAACACGGTGATCCACCAGGCGACGGTGATGTAGTTCTGCCCGTCGTTCAGGATGGCGCCCCACTCGGCCGCGGGCGGCTGCACGCCCAGACCGATGAAGCCGAGCGCCGCGATCCACAGCGCCGCAATGCCGAGCCAGCTCGTGGTCAGCACGATGATGCCGGACGCCACGTTGGGCAGCACGTGGCGCAGCATGATCCGCCACGGCCCGGCGCCCAGCGTCACCGCGGCGTCCACATAGGGCAGGTTGCGGACCTCGGACGTGGCGCCCTCGACCAGGCGCGCATAGACGGGGGTCAGGATGGCGGCGATGGCGATGACGCCGTTCAGCAGCCCCGGACCCAGCACCGCCGCCACGGCCAGGGCCAGCAGGATGCCGGGAAAGGCGAGCAGCAGGTCCACGAGGCGCATGATGGCGAAGCCCAAGGGTCCGCGGACCGTGCCGGCGACCAGGCCGAGCGTCGTGCCGGCCACGGCCCCGATCAGCACGACGCAGAGGCTGGCGAGCATCGTCGTGCGTCCGCCGTACAGCACGCGGGCCAGCATGTCGCGGCCGAAGGAATCGGCCCCCATCAGGTGCCCGGCCGAAGGCGGGGAAAAGGCGAGCGCCGGGTCCTGCAGGTCCGGATCGGGGAGGTGCAGCAGGGCCGGCGACAGCACCAGCACCAGGAGCACGGCCGTGATGGCGAGGCCGAGCGACAGGCTGCGGTGCCGGAGGGCGCGGCGCAGCGCATCCACCCGGCGGCCCGGCGCCGGCAGGTCCCCGAAGGCGCCCGTGATCGTGGCGACCGTCACGGAGGTGTCCGGGTCGATGCCGTGCTGCGCCGCCATGGCCCTACCGACCGGCGATGCGGGGATCGACGACGGGATACAGCAGATCGACCACGAGGTTGGTCAGCGCGTAGAGCACCGCGATGATCAGCACCACGGCCTGCACCGTGAGGTAGTCCTTGCCGAGGATCGCCTGCACGAGCAGCCGCCCGATCCCGGGCCGCGAGAACACGGTCTCCACGAGCACGGTGCCGGACAGGAGCTGGCCGACCTGCAGGCCGACGATGGTGAGGAGCGGCAGCAGGGTGTTGCGGAGCACGTGCCGCACGAAGACCCTGCCGGGGGACACGCCCTTGGCCCGCGCGGTCAGCACGTGGCGCCGGCCCTGCGCCGCGATCACGCTGGAGCGGACGAAGCGGGCGTTGAACCCGATGCTGCCCAGGGCGAGGGTGACGGCCGGCAGCACGAGGCCGCGGAGCGACGTGCCGCCCACCACCTCGAACCACGGCAGCTCGACCGCGAACAGCAGGATCAGCAGCAGGCCGAGCCAGAAGCTCGGGATCGACATGAAGGTGAGCGAGACGCCCATGGCCACGAGGTCGGCGCCGCGGTTGCGGCGGACGGCCGCGACGATGCCGATGAGGCTGCCGAACAGCAGGGACAGCGCCAGGCCGGCGCCCATCAGTTGCAGCGTGGCGGGGAAGTTGGCGGCGATCAGCGAGGTGACGGATTGCTGGTTGCCGTAGGAGTAGCCGAAGTCGCCCTGCGCGACCCGGCCGATCCAGTGGGCATACTGCCCGTAGATCGGCTGATCGAGGCCGAGCTGGTGATGGAGGCGGGCCACCATCTCGGCATCGCCGGCGTTGGTGCCGAGCAGGACGATGGCCGGGTCGCCCGGGATCAGCCGGATGATGAGGAACACCAGCACGCTGATCCCGAAGGCCAAAGCCACGATGGCCCCGAGGCGCGCGAGCACGTAGCGCGTCATTCGGCCGGGCTGCCGATCCTCATGGGAGGCCCGCGTTCACGGGCGGCGGTCCTGGATGGGCCGGACGGTCATTCGCGCGACGGAACTTCCCTGTGCTTGGAGACGACGGCCGTTTGGGGTGTCAGGGACGCTTCCACACGGCTGCATCGGCTGTCAAGACGGCGCGGGACCGCGATGCACCTCGGCCTGCACCGCCAGCATGGCTGCCCGGCAGGTTGCGGAATGGGGCCGGTAGGCGGTCGGGCCGACGGCTTCGTTTGCCCGAGCCGCACCGGACGCCAGCTCCCGATTAGAGTTATCAGCCGCGCCGTTTCGCTGGTTTCCCCCGTTCTCCCCTGACGCCGCGTATGGTGGACGAGCGGGCTGCCCATCCACGGCCTCTGCCGTCGCGAGGCGGCAGGCATGGATATTGCTCATACCCGCGCTGCATCGCTTGCGCGCTGCTTGGCAGCGCCGGGCACGCTGGCCGGAGGGCAACGGGTTGGAACCACTACGGATCGCGGCAAAGCGCCTGCTCGGCGCCATTCCCAGCCTGGTGGGCGTGGTGGTCGTCACCTTCCTGCTGTCCCCTGCGCTGCCGGGCGACCCGGCCTTCCTGTTCGCCGGGCCGGCGCCGAACGCAGACTCTGTGGCGCGAGTGCGGGCGCATCTCGGGCTGG
>CAXTTB010000012.1:6400-9063 GCA_964246905.1 uncultured Acetobacteraceae bacterium
CCCGAGCAGTTCTCAGCCGTCGGTCCGCACATGTTCAAGATCACCTTCGGCCTGCCGCCCAAGGGCTACGCCGAGCTTGCCGCGGCCGGCACGCTGCGGGTGGCCCGCACGTCGGTGCAGAACGACCTGCTGTTCATCGACATGAACGTGCAGGGCTACGTCCATTGGTTCCACACGCACCTCGACTACCGCACGATGTCCAAGGCATGAACGGAGAGACCATTGATGGCACGGAACAGGACGACGGGCGCGGCGATGGCCGCCATGCTGGCATTGTCGCCGGTGGCGTCGCGGGCAGCGGAGCCGCCGATCAAGCTCGGCGTGCTGGAGGACCAGTCCGGCGACTTCGCGCTGGCGACCGTCGGCAAGGTCCACGGCATCCAGCTCGCGGCGGACGAGATCAACGCCGCCGGCGGCATCGCCGGGCGCAAGCTGGAGCTGGTGGTCTATGACACCCAGTCCGACAACACCCGCTACCAGGAGTTCATGCGCCGGGTGCTGCAGCGCGACAAGGCGGACGTGGTGTTCGCCGGGTTCTCCAGCGCGTCCCGCGAGGCCTACCGCCCCATCGTGGACCAGCTCAACGGCCTCGCGTTCTACAACAACCAGTACGAGGGCGGCGTGTGCGACGCGCACATGATGGTCACGGGCGCCGTGCCGGAGCAGCAGTTCTCGACGCTGGTGCCCTGGATGATGGAGAAGTTCGGCAAGCGGGTCTATACCATCGCCGCCGACTACAACTTCGGCCAGATCTCCGCCGAGTGGGTGCGCAACATCGTCAAGGAGAACGGCGGCACCATGGCGGGTGAGGAGTTCATCCCGCTCGGCGTGTCGCAGTTCTCCTCCACCATCCAGAACATCCAGAAGGCCAAGCCCGACATCCTGATCACGCTCCTGGTGGGCACGGCGCAGTCGTCGTACTACGAGCAGGCGGCAGCCGCGGACCTGCACGTGCCGATGGGCAGCTCGGTCAACGTCGGCCAGGCCTATGAGCACAAGCGGTTCAAGCCGCCCAGCCTCGCCGGCATGTACGTCACGACCAACTGGATCGAGGAGGTGGGCGACCAGAAGAGCCGCGACTTCGTGGCCAAGTGGCACGCGAAGTACCCGGCCGAACCCTACATCAACCAGGAGGCCGAGAACTCCTACCTCGCGGTCTATCTCTACAAGTCCATGGTGGAGCGCGCCGGCGGGTCCACCAAGCGCGACGACCTGCGGAAGGAGGTCGCCAAGGGCGACGTGTGCGTGGACGCGCCCGAGGGCAAGGTCTGCCTCGATCCCCGTAGCCAGCACATGTCGCACACCATCTACCTCGCCGAGGTCGGCGCCGACCACGCGATCTCCTTCCCCAAGACGTGGAGCGACATCAAGCCGTACTGGCTGGGCGACGCCGGGTGCGACCTGACCAAGAAGAACCCGAACGCCCAGTACACCCCCAGCAGCCCGCCGCCGAAGTGACGCGGCCCGGACCCGCATCCCGTGTCCTTTGATGCGGTCTTCGGCTTCCTCTACCAGTTCGGCGACGCCTGCGCGTTCCTCGTGCTGTGCGCGTCGGGGCTTGCGGTGATCTTCGGCATGATGGGCGTGATCAACCTGGCGCATGGCGAGTTCATCATGTGCGGCGCCTATGTCACGGTCACAGTGGCCAAGGCCGGGCTGCCGCTGCCGTTGGCGGTGCTGTGCGGCGCGCTCGCCGCCGGGCTGGCCGGGATCGTGCTGGAGCGGCTGGTGATCCGCCACCTGTACGGCCGTCCCCTGGACACCATCGTGGCGACCTGGGGCATCAGCCTGATCGCGTCGCAGGGCACGCTGATCCTGCTCGGCCCCAGCCTGGCCGACATCAGCACCCCGCTCGGCAGCGTCGCCGTGGGCGGGCTGTCCTACTCGGTGTACCGCTTCGTCCTCATGGGCGTGGCGGCCGCGGTCCTGCTGGCGCTCTATGCCCTGTTCGCCCTGACCCGCTTCGGTGTGCTGGCCCGCGCCACCATCCAGGTGCCGCACATGGCCGAGGCGCTCGGCGTCGATACGCGGCTGGTCTATAGCCTGACCTTCGGCATCGGCGCCGCGCTGGCCGGGGCGACGGGCGGGCTGTATGCGCCGACCATGACGCTGGTGCCGACCATGGGCGCGCAGTTCATCACGGAGGCGTTCGTGACCGTGGTGGTCGGCGGCGGCGACGTGTTCCTCGGCACCGCCCCGGCCGGCGTGGTGCTGGGCCTGGTCCGGGCGTCCATGACCACCTGGCAGGGGCAGCTCGCCGGGCAGATCGGCCTGCTGGTCGCGGTGATCCTGGTGATCCGGGTGCTGCCGCGCGGCATCTCCGGCCTGATCCTGCGTGAGCGCGCGTGAGGCGGCGGTGACGGAACACCGTCCGGAGCTGGTTGCCCGGCGCCGGCCCGGCCTGCTGCGCCTGCTCGCGCGGCTCGAGGGGCCGCAGACGCTCGGGCGCGGCCGCTGGTTCTGGCTGGGCTTCACTGCCGTGGTCCTCACCGCGGCGGCCTACCCGTTGACGGAGGACGGCTACACCGTCGGCAACACGATCTACTTCTTCAACTGGGTGTTCATGGCGCTTGGCCTGTGCCTGATCTGGGGCTATGGCGGCGCGCTGAGCTTCGGGCAGACCGCGCTGTTCGGCGTGTCCGGCTACGCCTACGGCATCCTGA
>CAXTTB010000012.1:9163-18781 GCA_964246905.1 uncultured Acetobacteraceae bacterium
TCGTCCTGCTGCCGGACATCCCGCTGTACTACGTCGTCCTCGGCCTGCTGCTGCTGGCCTACCTCGGGCTGCGCGTCCTGGTGAACTCCTCGTTCGGCAACGTCCTCGTCGCCATCCGGGAGAACCCGCAGCGGGCGACCATGCTCGGCTACGACGTGCGGAAGTACCAGCTCGCCGCCTTCGTGATCGGCAGCAGCCTCGCGGGTGTCAGCGGGGTGCTCTACACGAGCTGGGGCCAGTACATCACGCCCTCCAGCATGGGCCTCACCGCGGCGTCGCTCCCGGTCGTGTGGGTGGCGGTCGGCGGGCGCGGCGACCTCACGGCCACCTTGCTCGGCACGCTGCTGGTGCTCTCCGGCTTCCAGGCGCTCACCATCTACGGCAGCCAGTATGCGCTGGTCGCGATGGGGGCGCTCTTGGTGCTGACGGTGCTGCTGGCGCCGGAGGGGCTGGTCACGGCGCTGATCGGCGCCGCGGGCCGCCTGGTCCGGAGCGCCCGCCGCCGGGCCGGGTCCGCGCCGTGACGATCCTGGAGACCCGCAAGCTGTGCAAGCGCTTCGGCGGCCTGCAGGTCACGACCGACGTGGACCTGGCGCTGGAGGCGGGCGAGCTGCATTGCCTGATCGGCCCGAACGGCGCCGGGAAGAGCACCCTGTTCCGGCTGATCCTCGGCGAGTACGCCCCGAGCAGCGGCCAGGTTCTCTACGAGGGCGCCGACATCACGGCGCTGCAATCCCACGCGCGCATCCGGCGCGGCATCAGCGTCAAGTTCCAGGTGCCCGGCATTTTCAAGGCCCTCAGCGTGCGGCAGAACCTGGAGATCGCGCTGCAGCACCACCTGGAAGGCCACAGCCTGGCCGGCGAGATCCGGCGGCAGCTCGATTTCCTCCGCCTCGCCGGGGACGCCGCCCAGCTTGCCGGCAACCTCAGCCATGGCCAGAAGCAGTGGCTGGAGATCGGCATGGCCGTGAGCCTGAAGCCGCGGCTGCTGCTGCTGGACGAGCCGACCGCCGGCATGTCGGCGGAGGAGACGCACGGCACCGGCGAGATGATCCGCACGCTCAACGCTCAGGGCGTGACCGTGCTGGCGGTCGAACACGACATGGCGTTCGTCCGCCAGGTAGCGACGCGGGTGACGGTGCTGCACATGGGCCGCGTCTTCGCCCAGGGCGGCATCGACGACATCACCGCCGACGAGCGCGTGGCCGAGATCTATCTCGGCCAAGGGCACGCCCATGCCCATTGACCCATGCTCACGCCACGAGCCTGAGCCGCCGCTGCTGTCGGCGCACGGCCTGCGCTGCGGCTACGGCGGCAAGCCGGTGCTGCAGGGCGTGGACCTCGAGGTGCGCGAAGGCGAGATCGTCGCGGTGATCGGGCGCAACGGCGTCGGCAAGTCCACGCTCATCAAGGCCCTGATCGGCCTGCTCCCGGCCGACGCCGGCTCCATCCGCTTCCGCGGCGCCGAGATGGGCGGGGTGGCGGCGCACCGCCGGGCACGGCTCGGCATCGGCTACGTGCCGCAGGGCCGCGACGTGTTCCCGCGCCTGAGCGTCGAGGAGAACCTGCGCGTCGGCGCGTCCATCGGAGGCGGCGGCCCGGCGGACTACGAGGCGGCGTACCGCCACTTCCCGATCCTGCGCGAACGCCGGCGGCAGGCGGCGGGCACGATGTCGGGCGGGCAGCAGCAGCAACTGGCCATCGGCCGCGTCCTCGTGGGCCGCCCGGCGCTGATGCTGCTGGACGAGCCGTCGGAGGGCATCCAGCCCTCGGTCGTGCAGGACATCGCCCGCATCGGCACCGCGCTGAACCGCCGGGACGGGCTGACCATCGTGCTGGTGGAGCAGAACATCGACATGATCCGCGCCATGGCGCAGCGCTGCTACGTGATGGACAAGGGCCGCATCGTCGCGGCGCTGACGCCGGAGATGCTGGACGACCGCGACACGGTGCGGCGCTATCTGGCTGTTTAAGAAAGGAGAGTCGATGACCAACGCCGCGTCTGCTTCCGCATGTCGCTCAGTGAAAGCGAAGAGGATGGGACATCGTATGGCGCCTTCGTGGGTCCGGGCCGCGCTGGTTGCAGCCCTCGCCGCCATCCAGCCCATGGCCGCGCAGGCCGCAGGCACCCTGATCTGGGGGATGCCGTCCGAGACCGACACGCTGGACCCGCACGCCACCGGCGGCTGGACCACGTATCAGGTGACGTACCAGATCTTCGAAGGGCTGGCGAAGGAGGACCTGACCAAGGGCGACGTGCCGACGCCCCCGCTGGCGCCGGGCCTGGCAGCGTCGTGGGAGATCTCCCCGGACGGGCTGCAATACACCTTCAAGCTGCGCCCAGACGTCAAGTTCCACGACGGCACGCCATTCGACGCCGCCGCGGTGAAGTTCAACTTCGAGCGGTTCTGGGACAGGTCCTCGCCGAACTACTACCCGAAAGCCGCTTCCTTCGTCGTGGCCTACGCGAAGTGGATCAAGGGCGTGGAGGTGCTGGACCCGATGACGGTCCGCGTCACCCTGACGGGACCCAACTACCAATGGCTGCGGCAAGGGCTGCAGAGCTACGGGCAGCCGCTGATGGTCAGCCCCGCCGCGGTGAAGGCCTACGGCAACGAGGGGATCGCGCTGCATCCGGTCGGCACCGGGCCGTTCCGGTTCGTCGAGCGCCAGCAGGGCGTGCGGACCGTGCTGGAGCGCAACCCGGACTACTGGGGCCGCAAGGCGCAGCTCGACCGCGTGATCTTCCGCCCGCTGCAGGACCCGGCGACCCGGGTCAACGCGCTCTCCAACAACGAGGTGCAGATGATCAGCACCCCGCCCTGGGACGAGATCCAGGGCCTGGTCGATGACGGCTTCACCTTGTCCACCAGCCCCAACGTACCCTACATCAACTACCTCTACCTCAACATGAAGCAGGACGTGTTCAAGGACGTGCGGGTGCGCCGCGCCGTCAACATGGCGATCGACCGGGAGGGCATCGCGCGTGAGATCTACAAGAAGGCCGGACGCCCTGAGTTCGGCCTGCTCTCGCCCGGCACGGACGCCTACGACCCGGGCTTCCGCAGCTACCAGTACGACCCCGGCGCCGCGAAGAACCTGCTCGCCGAGGCGGGATACCCAAACGGCTTCAAGGTGGTGTTCGAGATCCCCCAGGTCGGCACGGGCGAGCTGGTGGAGTCCTGGCTCCAGCGCGACCTGAAGAAGGTCGGCATCGAGGTCGAGCTGCGGAAGTTCGAGTGGGTCACGTACATGGGCCGCTGGGCCGGCGGCATGGGCCAGGACGTGGGGATGAACGAGATCGGCTGGGGCATGTCCACCCCGGCCTGGATCAACATCGTCGCCCGCTGCGACACGATGGCGCCGGACGGCCAAAACTCCGGCTACTACTGCAACAAGGAGGTGGACGCGCTGCTCAGCCAGGCGCTGACGACGCGCGACCCGGCGGCGGCCAAGGCGCTCTACCAGAAGGCGAACCGGATCATCATGGACGACGCCGCCTACGTGCCGGTCGTGGACGACCTGCAGCCGGTGATGCTGTCCCCCAAGGTCCACGGCTTCGTCAACCCGCCGGAGGACTGGTTCGACCTGTCCACGGTCTCGGTTGACTGACGGCGGTCCCGACGGTTGCGCAGCTTCCTCCTCCGCCGGCTGGCGGCGCTGGTCCCGGTGCTGGCCGGGGTCTCGGTCGTCATCTTCCTGCTGATGCACCTGGCGCCCGGCGACGTGACGACGACGCTGCTCGGGCCGCAGGCGACGGAGGCCGACCGGGTGGCGCTGCGCCGCACGCTGGGGCTGGACCGGCCCGTGCCGGTGCAGTACGCGCGCTGGGTGGCGCGGGCGGCGGGGGGCGACTTCGGCACCTCCATCGCGACCTCCCGCCCGGTGGCGGCGCTGGTCGTGCCGCGCTTCCTCAACACCGCGCTGCTGGCCGCGGCCAGCCTGGCGGGGGCGGTGGCGCTCGGCTACGGCGCCGGGCGGCTCGCGGCGCTGCGCCCGCGCTCGGTGCTGGACCGGGTGCTGACGGGCGCGACCCTGCTGCTCGGCAGCACGCCGCCGTTCTGGCTCGGGCTGGTGCTGGTGCTGTTCTTCGCGCTCCGCCTGCATTGGCTGCCGGTGTCCGGGATGACCGACATGGCCGGCGACGGCGGGGCGCTGGACGTGGCGCGGCACCTGGTGCTGCCGACGGTCGCCACGGCGCTTGGGCCTGCGGCCATCATCACGCGGCTGGTGCGCTCCTCGGTGCTGGAGGCGATGGGACGTCCGCACGTGCGCGTCGCCCGCGCCAAGGGGCTGGGGCGCGGGGCGCTGCTGCGCCGGCACGTCATCCTGAACGCCTTGCCGCCGATCATGACCATCACCGGCCTGCAGCTCGGCTACCTGCTCGGCGGCGCGCTGTTCTCCGAGGTGGTGTTCGCGTGGCCGGGCCTCGGGTCTTTGCTTTATGACTCGATCACCGCCCGCGACACCCCGGTCGTGCAGGCGGCGACCTTGCTGATCGCGCTGCTGTTCGTGGTGGTGAACATCCTCGTGGATTTGGTGAACGCGGCGCTCGACCCGCGGCTGAAGGAATCCTGACCATGCCGCCCGACACGGCCCAGGCCCCCATGCGCGAGGATAGATCAGGTGCCGAACCCGCGGTCCCGCCAGCTTCCAGCCGGGGCTGGCGCGTCACCGCCTTCGCGCGGGACCGGGCTGCCTTTGCCGCCGCCGTGTTCCTCCTCATCATTGCCGGGACGGCCTTGCTGGCGCCGCTGCTCAGCCCGTACGATCCCGCCGCGGCCGACAACCTGCTGCGCTACGCCCCGCCGGGCACGGCGGGGCACCTGCTCGGCACCGACGCGCAGGGGCGCGACATGCTGTCCCGGCTGCTCTGGGGCGGGCGCGTGTCGCTCGCGGTCGGGGTGGTGCCGGTGGCGCTGGCGAGCGCCGCGGGGCTGGCGCTCGGGCTGCTGGCGGGCACCGCGGGCGGGTGGGCCGACCAGGCGATCATGCGCCTGCTGGACGTGCTGTTCGCCTTTCCCATGGTGCTGCTCGCCATCGCCATCGCCGGGGTGCTGCGGCCCGGCGTCGGGACCGAGATCGTCTCGATCACCGTGGTGCTGATCCCCTATGTCGGGCGGCTGGCGCGGACCGCGACGCTCTCGGTCGCCTCCATGCCCTTCATCGAGGCGGCGCGCGCCGCCGGCGCCACCCGTACGGCGCTGCTGCTGCGCTACGTGACGCCCGGCGTGCTGCCGCCGCTGCTGGTCTATGCCACCACCCTGGTCGGGCTGATGATCGTCGTGGGATCGGGGCTGAGCTTCCTGGGCCTCGGCGTGCAGCCGCCCGCGTCGGATTGGGGCGCGATGGTGTCGGAGGGCCGGGTCGTGCTCCGCCGGGCGCCGCACGCGACCGTGCTGCCCGGCCTCGTGATCGTGGCGGTCTCGCTCGCCTTCAGCTTCCTCGGCGACGGGCTGCGCGACGCGCTCGACCCGCGCTCCCGGCAGCGATAGGCATGGGCGGCAACAGGCCGATGGGCGGCGACATCGTGCTGGAGGTCGAGGACCTCGTCGCCGCCGTGGCCATCGGCGGGGAGGAGGTGCGGCTGGTGGCCCGGGTGAGCTTCGCCCTGCGGCGCGGGCGCACCACGGCCATCGTCGGCGAGTCCGGGTCCGGCAAGACGGTGACGGCGCTGTCGCTGCTCCGCCTGCTCGAACCTCCGGTGCGCGTGGTTGGCGGCGCGGTCCGCTACCACGGCCAGGACCTGCTCGCGCTTCCCGAGCGGCAGATGGCGGCGGTGCGCGGCGCGCGCATCGCGATGGTGTTCCAGGACCCGCTCGCCTCGCTCAACCCCGTGCTGCGCATCGGCTTCCAGATCGCCGAGACGCTGCGGGCGCATTGCGCGATGACCCGGCCGATGAGCTGGGCCGAGGCGGAGCGACGCGCGGTCGAGCTGCTGCGGCACGTCGGCATCCCGGACCCGGAGGCGCGGGCGATGGACTACCCGCATCACCTCAGCGGCGGGATGCGCCAGCGCGTGCTGATCGCCTCGGCGATCTCCTGTGGCCCCGAGGTGATCATCGCCGACGAGCCGACCACGGCGCTCGACGTGACGGTGCAGGCCAAGATCCTGCACCTGCTGGACGACCTGCGGCAGGAAACGGGGGCGTCCCTGCTGCTGATCACCCATGACCTCGGCGTGGTCGCGGCGATGGCCGACGACGTGGCGGTCATGTATGCCGGGCGCGTGGTGGAGCAGGCCGACGTGGACTCCCTGTTCCACGCGCCGCGGCATCCCTACACGCGGGCGCTGCTGGCCTGCGCGATCAGCCTGGAAGACGGCCGGGGCAGCGCGCTGGAGCCGATTGCCGGCGCCCCGCCCGACCCGCGCCGGCGCCCGTCCGGCTGCCCGTTCCATCCTCGCTGCCCCGACGCGGTCCCGGACTGCCGGCGCGTCGATCCGCAGCTCCAGGCGGTGTCGGAGCGGCAGTCGGTCGCGTGCATCGTGGCGCAACACGTGGCGGCAGATGCTTGAGCTGCGCGATGTCAGCAAGCGCTACGCCGCGCGGCGCGGCGGCGGGCGGGCGCTGCGCGCGGTGGCGGGCGCGAGCTTCACGCTGGCCGCTGGCGAGACGTTGGGCCTGGTGGGGGAGAGCGGGTGCGGCAAGTCCACCCTGGCCCGTCTCGCGCTGCGCCTGAGCGAGCCGGATGCGGGCACGGTGCGCATCGCCGGGCAGGACTTCACCGGCGCCTCCGCCGGGGTGGCGCGCCGCCTGCGCCGGCGGGTGCAGATCGTGTTCCAGGACGCGCTGTCCTCGCTCAACCCGCGCATGTCGGTCGGCGTCAACGTGGCGGAGCCGATGCGGCTGCAGGGCATCGGCTCGGAGCGGGAGCGGCGGTCGGCGGCGCTTGAACTGCTCGGGCGGGTCGGGCTGCGGCCGGAGCACGCCGACCGCTACCCGCACGAGTTCTCCGGCGGCCAGGCCCAGCGCGTCGCCATCGCCCGGGCGCTGATCCTCCGGCCCGACGTCATCGTGTTCGACGAGGCGGTGTCCGCCCTCGACGTGTCGGTCCGCGCGCAGATCCTGCGGCTGATCCTCGACCTGCAGCAGCAGTTCGGGCTGGCCTACCTGTTCATCTCGCACGACCTCGGGGTGGTGAAGCGCATCGCCGACCGGATCGCCGTCATGTACCTCGGCCGCATCGTCGAGCTTGGGCCGGCGGCGGAGGTTTACCGGGCGCCGCTGCACCCGTACACCGCGGCGCTGCTGGCCGCGATCCCGATTGCCGATCCGCGCCGGATGCGCGTCCGGCAGCTCGGGGTGGTGAAGGGCGAGGCGGCAAGCCCGTCCGACGCGGCGGCAGGCTGTCCCTTCCGCGCCCGGTGCCCGCACCGCATGGCGGCCTGCGACAGGGCCATGCCCGGGCTGCTGCCGGCCCCGGGGCGGCACGACGTCGCCTGCTTTCTGCACAGCCCATCCGAAAGGACCGCGCCATGACCGCCAGGATCGTCGTCACCGGGTTCGAGCCGTGGGAGCACGGCACGGAGAACCCGACGCTGGAGGTGCTCGACCGGCTGGACCGCTCCAACGGCGCCGAGGGGGAGCTGAGCACGGTCCGCCTGCCGGTGGACAGCGCCCGCCTGGCCGGCATCGTCGGCGACACGCTGGACCGCGTGCGGCCCGACTTGTGGATCAGCCTCGGGCTCGCGCCAGGTTCGTCGGTCATCGCCGTCGAGCGGATCGCGGCCAACGTGCTGGACTTCCCCGTGCCGGACAATGCCGGGCATCAGCCCGGCGGCGAACCCGTCTTCGCGGACGGCCCAGCCGCCTACTTCGCGACGCTCCCGGTCAAGGCGATCACCTTCGGGCTGCGTGCCGGCGGCATCCCGGCCAAGATCTCCAACAGCGCCTCGACCTATGGCTGCAACCAGGCGATGTACACGGCCCTGCACCTGATCCGGCGCCAAGGGCTTCCGACGCGGGCGGGCTTCATCCACATCCCCGCCTCGCCCTCCCTGGCGGCGCGGCAGGTGTATCCCCAGGTCGAGATGCCCTCGATGGGCGTCGATCTGGCGACGCGGGCGGTGCAGAAGGCGATTGCGCTGGCCTTGCAGACCAAGGCCGATCTGCAGGAGCCGGCCTTCAACTACTGACCCCGGCGGTCCTGCGCCAGCGCCGCTTTCGTCAGGGCAGGACGGCTTTCCCGGCCGCGGCGGGACAGCAGCTCGATCTGCAGCCCCGGCCTTTGCAGGATCTGGAAATCCGCCTGCAAGGTGTCGATGAAGGTCCGCGGCCCACGCTTGGACCCGAACACGCGGCCGTACTATGCCAACGGCCGTTTGCTTCCGTCGTTTTTGCGTCATTGCGAGGAGCGCAGCGACGCGGCAATCCAGGGGCCGGGCGGCGCGCTTGCGGCCCCTGGATCGCCCTGCCGCCAGGGCGGCTCGAAATGACGAAGGGGCAAGGGGCCGTTGTTACACACCGCGGAACGGTCGATGCCGGCGAGGGACATCGCCATGCTGCTGAACTCGACGGGAACTGTCTCGCCAGTCATTCGCAGCCTTTCCAGGACAATGGGATTCATAGCAGTCCAAAGCGCAGTGCCTCCCTACGGCGGGCCGGCGGGGCTGCCCCCTGCGGCACGCCGGACTGCGGCGATGATCGACTCGTAACCCGTGCAGCGGCACAGGTTGCCGATCAGGGCGTGGCGGATTTCGGCGTCGCTGGGCTGGGGGTTGGTCCGCAGCAGCTCGGCTGCGGTCAGCACCATGCCGGTCGTGCAGTAGCCGCACTGGAACCCGTTCTCGGCGATGAACGCGTCCTGGATCGCCGAAAGGCCATCCGCGCCCTCGATCGTCACAACCTCGCGTCCCTCGGCCGACAGCGCGAGCACCAGGCAGGACTTCACCACCTGGCCGTCCAGCAGCACCGTGCAGGCGCCGCAGTCCCCGGTCAGGCAGCCCATCCGGGTGCCCTTCAAACCCGCCACGCCGCGCACGAGGTCGAGCAGCAGCAGGCGCGGGTCGATCTCCCGCTCCAGCACCTCGCCGTTCAGCCGGCAGCGCAGGCCCACCAAGTCGTTCATGCAACCGCTCCGATCACGGCGCGGAGCGCACGCGCCGCCATGGTCCCAGCCACCGCCCGGCGGTAGCCGGGACCGGCCAGCTCGTCCGCCCACTCGGTCCCGATGGCCGCGGCCGCCTCGCGCGCCATGGCCGGCACCCGGTCCGCCGCCCCGTCCAGCGGCCATTCCTTGAGCACCGGCACCGTGGCCGCGGCGCCGAGGCACAGCCGGATGCGGCCCGGCCTGGGCACCAGGCAGGACGCGGAGACGATTGGCCAGGAACTCGCGGCGCCCTTCAGCTTCAGGTATGCCGGCCGCCCCGGCGACGGCGGCGCGGGCACCACCAGCTCCGTAGCGATCTCGTCATGGGCGCGCTCCGTGTCGAACGCGCCGCGGTAGAACGCCGCCGCGGGCACCAGGCGGCTGCCGCGCACGGACACCAGGCGGAGGCTCGCGTCCAGCGCCACGAGGCAGCCCGGCGCGTCGGAGGCCGGGTTGGCGTGGCAGGCCGATCCCGCCAGCGTCGCCAGGTTCCACAGCCCGGGGCCGCCTGTCACCTCGTCCACCATG
>CAXTTB010000013.1:0-18569 GCA_964246905.1 uncultured Acetobacteraceae bacterium
TTCCATCGCCTTGGGCCGCGGGTATCGCGCGCCGGGTTGGCAGGCGGCGGCGCGCCGAAAAAGACTCGTGCCGGCGGCCGTTGACCCATCCTTCATGGGCCAACAGTCAAGGCCGCTGGTATCGCGCGCCGGGTTGGCGGGCGGCGGCGCGCCAAAAAAGACTCATGCCGGCGGCCGTTGACCCATCCTTCATGGGTCAACAGTTGAGGCCGCTGGTATGATACCAACTTTCGAGGATCGTGCTCTGTGCCTGGCTGCGGGCGGCGCAGGGCGGATCAGCGAAGCGCCATCCGCCACAGGGCAGTTCTGGCCGTCGGCCGGAGAGGCTGACGCTTTCCCGCCCGACAAGCGCGGGATGCCTCAACAGGTCAAAACCTCCGGTGATCGGTATGATGCCCCGCCGACCAGCGAGCGGTTGAAGAACACGCGCTTCACAAGGTAAACGGCGAGAAGGTAGGCGGCCGTCACCAGCGCCAGCGCCCCCATCACGGCGCCCGGCACCGGGACGAAGCCGAGCCAGGGCGCCAGCGGCGAAAACGGCAGCGCCACCGCGAGCGCGAAGGCGGAAAGCGAGCTGGCCACCAGCCAGGGATGCGGCCAGTCGCGCAGCGGCTGCGTCGTGCGGACGATGAAGATCACCAGCACCTGGGTCGCCAGGCTCTCGACGAACCAGGCGGTGTGGAACAGCGCCTCATCCGCCCCGAACACCCGGAGCAGCAGCCCGAAGGTCACGAAGTCGAACACGGAGCTGAGCGGCCCCAGCACCCACATGAACCTGCGGATCAAGGCAAGGTCCCAGTGCCGCGGACGCGCCACCATCGCGTCGTCCACCCGGTCCATCGGGATCGCCAGCTCCGACAGGTCGTACAGCAGGTTGTTCAGCAGGATCTGGATCGGCAGCATCGGCAGGAAGGGCAGGAACAGCACGCCGGCCGCCATGGAGAACATGTTGCCGAAGTTCGAGGTCGTCGCCATCGTGACGTACTTCAGGATGTTGGCGAACGTCCGCCGGCCCTCGCGCACCCCTTCGGCGAGCACGCCGAGGTCCTTGCGCAGCAGGATCATGCAGGCCGCGTCCTTGGCCACGTCCACCGCGGTATCGACGGAGAAGCCGATGTCGGCGGCGTGCAGCGACGGCGCGTCGTTGATCCCGTCGCCGATGTAGCCCACCACATGGCCCCGACGGCGCAAGGCCCCGATGATGCGCGACTTCTGCTGCGGCGTGACCCGGCAAAACAGCGTCGTGCCGGCCAGCCGCCCCGCCAGCGCCTCGTCCGTCAGGCCGTCAAGCTCAGGCCCGGACAGCGTGCCGCTGATGGCGAGGCCAAGCTCGCCGCAGACGTGCCGGGTGACCTGCTCGTTGTCGCCGGTGACGACCTTGAGGGCCACGCCGAGCGAGGCCAGCTCCCGCAGCGCATCGGGGGCGCCGGCCTTGGGCGGGTCCTGGAAGGCGAGGAAGCCGGCGAAGGTCAGGCCGGTCTCGTCGGCGGCGTGCGCATGTTCGCGGTCCGGCTCGACCTCCCGCCAGGCGACGCCCAGCACCCGGTAGCCCTCGGCGCCCAGCGCGTTGAACGTCCTGTCGGCCACGGCGCGCGCCGCCGGGTCGAGCGGCCAGGCCGGCGACCCCTCCGGCGATCCCTGCGGCTCGTAGCGCGAGGCGAGGCCGAGCACGTCCTCCGGCGCGCCCTTCACGAGGAGGAGGCGCCGGCCCTCGCCCTCGATCAGCACCGAGACCCGGCGCCGCTCGAAGTCGAACGGCACCTCGTCGATCTTGCGCCAGGCCGCGAGGTCCACCGTGCCGGCCGCGAGGATCGCCTCGTCGAGCGGGCTTTTGATCCCCGTGGCGAGCGCCGCGTTCAGCAGCGCCGTCCGCAGCACCGTGTCGGTGTCCTGCCCGGCCAGGTCCACCTGCCGGGCCATCATGATGTGGGCGTCGGTCAGGGTGCCCGTCTTGTCGCTGCACAGCACGTCCATGCTGCCGAGGTCGTGGATCGCCGACAGGCGCTTCACGATCACGGACTTCCGCGACAGGCGGAGCGCGCCGTAGGCCAGCGTGACGGAGACGACCATCGGCAGCAGCTCCGGCGTCAGCCCGACGGCCAGCGCCAGCGCGAACAGGAACGACTGCAGCGGCGGCCGGTGCATCAAGAGGTTGGCCAGGAGCACGAACAGCACCAGCAGCACGGTGAACCGCACGATCATCAGCCCGAAGTCGCGGATGCCCAAGGCGAACGCGGTCGGTGGCGGCGGCTTCTGCAAGGCCTGGGCGATCGAGCCGAGCTGCGCCCGTGGCCCGGTCGCGAACACCAACGCCTTGGCGGTGCCGCTGACGACGGAGGTCCCCATGAACACCAGGTTGCCGGGGAATGCCGTGTCGGCGGACGCGGCGTCGGGCGCGGCCCCCTGCGGCGCCTTGGCCGGGGCGGGCGCCACCTCCTTTTCGGCGGGGTAAGGCTCGCCGGTCAGCAGGGCCTCGTTGACGTAGAGGTCGTGCGCCTCGACCAGGCGGCTGTCGGCAGGCACGAGGTCGCCGGCCGTGAGCAGGACGATGTCGCCGGGGACGATCCCGGCGGAGGGGACATCGACGGCCTGGCCGTCGCGCAACGCCCGGGCGGTCAGCGCCACCTGGTTGCGAAGCCGCTCCGCGGCGTTCTCGGCACGGTGCTCCTGCACCACGTCGAGCACCACGGACATCAGCACGATGAGGGTGATGATGGCGAAGCTCGGCACGTCCCCGGTGAACGCGGAGACGGCGGCGGCGCCGAGCAGGACCAGGACCAGCGGGTTGCGGAACCGCCCGGCGAAGGCGGCCAGCAGGCGCTTCGGCACCGCCGTGCCAACCTGGTTCGGCCCGGCCGTTCGCAGGATCTCAGCCGCGTCCCGCCGGCTCAGCCCGGCGCCGCTGGAGCGCAGCGAGCGCAGGAGGTCGGCGAGCGGACGCAAGGCCATGTCCGACACGGCCGACAACGCCTCCCGCTCAGGCCCGGTCAGGCGCGGGCGCGTTCCAGCAGGCGGCACGACGCCCTCGACGGGCGCTGACTGATCCATCGTGACCTCGCTGTTCGATGCGGTCCGCGCCGAGGGTCTTGCATCGGCTGGCCTTGCCGAAGGCTATGCAGGAAACCTGACCCCAGAAGGGAATGCTCCGGGCGTCAACGCGGCCGTGGAGCGGCCTGTCTCAATACGCGGCAGGTGCGCGCGGCATGACCATGCCGCTCGGCATTGGCTCGGAGTTATGCGTGTTCACCCCTTGCGAGGACCCGGTTTGCGGCACGCGGTTGGGGGCTGGTGTCATTGGCGCACCGGGCGAAAGGCCACTGTTCTTCATCACCATGCCGCGCGGCATCGGCTCCGAGTTGTGCGTGTTCAGGCCCTGCTCCGACCTGGTCCGCGGCATTCCGCTGGGACCCGTTGACATCGACGTGCCCGGCGACAGGCCATTGTTCTTCATCACCATATCACGCGCCATCGGCTCCGAGTTGTGGGTGTTGATTCCCTGCGGAGCTCCCGTTTCCGGCGACCTGATGGGGTCATGCCAGCGGCCTTAACTGTTGACCCATAAAGGATGGGTCAACGGCCGCCGGCATGAGTCTTCTTTGGCGCGCCGCCGCCTGCCAACCCGGCGCGCGATACCAGCGTCCCAACGCGATGGAAGGGTCATCGCATCGGGCCGCTGGTATCAGACGCCGCAATGGGGCTTAAAGGTTGCGGCTGGGTGCAGCCGCCCATCGCGAGAGCGATCCCCCCAAGCACGGCGAGGCACGATGGACTGAAGGTTCGACCGGCCATGTGAGGCTCCTTGGTTTCGGGAGAGGCCCGTCGGGCGGACGTCCCCATCTCGCGTCCGACCAGTGCTTTGGCCATTGCTGGACATACTGCCCGCCGGCCCCGCTCTGGCAGGCTCGGAAAATACTCACAGGAGGCGGATGCGCTGAGCCGGATAGTGTCCGTCAAGCTGGTGTGATTTCGGTGTAGGTTCGGGTGGCCTTGGATCAGGGGGTCCGGCAGCAGCGGAACCGAAACTGCATTTCAGCAATCGTTGGCGGGCTTTGAGCGCGGCAAGGGAGCAGAAGCCTGCCCAGACCAGCCGGGCGGCGTCCAGTGCGGCACGTCGAGCTGATGCGGCTGATCGACGCGCAGTTCCTGGAGATGCCCTGGTATGGTTCGCGCCAGATGGCCTGGCATCTCCGGCGGGATGGCCACGAGGTCGGCCGCGAGCGGGTGCGGCGTCTCATGGCCGTCATGGGGCTGGTGCCGATCTACCAGCGTCCGCGCACGACGGTGCCCAACCCTGGGCACCGGATCTGGCCGTATCTGCTGCGGGGCGTGGTGATCGACCGGCCGAACCAGGTCTGGTGTGCCGACCTGACCTCCATCCCCATGCGGTGCGGGTTCCTCTACCTGGTGGCGGTGATGGATTGGGCTACGCGCAAGGTGCTGTCCTGGCCTTCATGCCGCTTCGCGGCATGTCCCTCCAGGGGATCGCTTCGCGATGGTGTCGAACACGATGGACGTGGCGTTCTGCGTCGAGGCGCTGGAGGAGGCCTTGGCGCGGTTCGGCCGTCCGAAGATCTTCAACGCCGACCCAGGCAGCCAATTCACCTCGTCGGCGTTCACCGGCGTGCTGCAGCAAGCAGGCGTGCGCATCGCCATGGACGGGCGGGGGCGCTGGATGGATAATGTCTTCGTCGAGCGGCTGTGGCGCAGCCTGAAATATGAGTGCATCGACCTGCATGCATTCGAGACCGGCTCCGAGCTGCGCGCCGGGTTTGCAAAGTGGATCAGCTATTACAATGCCCGGCGGCCTCACTCGACCTTGGCTGGGCGCACGCCCGGCGAGGCCTGTGAAGCAAGACGGATGGAGAGACTGGCGGCCTGACAACAACCAGACCCAAGCTTAACCCGGCCGCCAAACTGTCCAACAGGACGGGTCCACCTCACTTCCTCCGGACGCAGCACGGCCGACGAGACCTGCGCCACGTGGCCATGGCCGGGGCCGAAGCGGGTGTAGGGGAAGGCGTCGAACAGGAGCCGCACCGGCTGCCCCTCGGCGACAAAGGCGATGGCCCGCGACGGGACGTAAAGCTCGGCCTGCAGGGTGCTGCCGTGGGGGATGAGCGTCATCAACGGCTTGGACGGGTCAACGGGCTGGCCCACCTGGTCCTGCAGCGAGGTGATCGTGCCGGCAGTCCGGGCGATCAGGCTGAAGCCGTTCTGCGCGTCGGCGCTCGCGCGCTTCTCTTCCAGCGCCTCAATTGCTTCAAGGATGCTGGCACGGGTCTGGGCTACGTCGGACGGCAGCCTCGCGAGTTGCAGCATCAGGTGCGTGCGCTGGCTTTCCAGCGAGACGATCTGCGAGGCCAGATCCGACACGCTTCGGTCCAAGGCCAGCGCCTGCTGCTGCCGCGCGCGGCGCTGCTCGGCGCTATGGGCGCCCTGTGCGGCCAAGGTGTCGGCGGCGGCGTAGCTCTCCGCGGCAAGCCGCGCCCGTGCCGTCCGGCTGCGGCGGTCTCCCTGCAGCTCCCCGAGCTGGAGGGAAATGCCGGCCGCACGCTCCTGCAGGTTCCGCGTTTGGAGCGGTTCGGACGCATTCAGCGTGTCAAGCCGCGTTTCCAGCATCTCGCGTTCCCGCTGGAGCGCGGCCAGGACACGCGCGTCGTAAACGTCGCCCTCGGCCATGCGCCGCTCGGTCGTCACGAACGCCAGCACGTCGCCCTCAGCGACATCCTGCCCGTCCCGCACGAAGGTTGATTTGAGGATGCCGCTGCGTGGCGGCGTGATGTGCAGCTCTCCCAGCGGGTAGCGCAGAATGCCGGCAACCGTCTCCTTGCGGGGGAAAGTGGCCATTGCGAGAAAGGCCAGGGAGCCAACCATGAACGCCATGAAGAAGCCGGTGAGCGTCCACCAAGACCAAGGCAGCAGAGCAATCGGGGCGCCAAGCTGCTGCTCCGACGTCGCCTGCGATGCTTCTTGACGAAAGAGTGCCATGCCCATCATTTATATACAGAAATATATGTGCAAAACAGAATACTTCTAAGACTGAATATATTTGACCAGACGCAATGCGTCTGCCTGCGATAGGAAACCGACCTCGCTCCTCTTGTCTATGAAAATCGTACGAACACTATGTACTTAGAATCAGCTTTGGTTCGACATTGCAGTGACAGCACAAGGATTATGTGGATCAGATCAGGCGCGATCTCCCGCAAACACTGCAAGACTTGCTGAACGGTTTCGTACAACTTCAATTACCATACGCAGTACACTGACAGCATCGTACACAGCGTGGCTGTGAGGGGTTGCTTTGGGCCAGGCCGCTACGCCGTGTAGGCGCGGCGTCCCGTTGTCCTACCCCAACCCCGCGCAAGCCGCCGCCAGCCACCCCTGCGCCGCCCCGTCCAACCCCGGCCCGACCTCCGCCAGCACCCGCGCGTGATAGCTGTCGATCCACCGCCGCTCCCCATCCGTCAGCAGCGCCGGGTCGATCAGGCGACGGTCGAACGGCGCCAGCGTCAGGGTCTCGAACTCCAGGAACGGCTTCTTGGCCGCCGGGCGGTCCGCCGTCCGCACCATCAACAGGTTCTCCAGCCGGATGCCGTAGGCGCCGGGCAGGTAGTAGCCCGGTTCGTCCGACAGGATCATGCCCGGCGCCAGCGGCACCATCCGCCCGGCGCGCGACAGGCTCGCGGGACCCTCGTGCACCGACAGGTAGCTGCCGACGCCGTGGCCGGTGCCGTGGTCGTAGTCCAGCCCGGCCTGCCACAGCGCGCGCCGGGCAAAGGCGTCCAGGTGCGGGCCGGCCACGCCCTGCGGGAACAGCGCCGCCGCCAGCGCGATGTGCCCCTGCAGCACGCGGGTGAAGCGGTCGCGCAGCTCCTCCGGCGGCGCGTCCGGCCCGGTCCAAACGGTGCGGGTGATGTCCGTCGTGCCGTCCGGGTACTGCGCGCCGCTGTCCACCAGGTAGGCCTCGTTGGCACGGAGCGGACGGTCCGTCTCCGGCGTCACGCGGTAGTGGATCACCGCGCCGTGCTCCCCGGCGCCGGAGATGGCGGGGAAGCTCTCCCCGCGGAACTCCGGCGCTTCCTGCCGGAACGCCAGCAGCCGGGCGGCCACGGCCATCTCGGTCAGCCCCGTGCGGTCGGCGCCGTCCAGCCAGTGCAGGAAGCGGCACACCGCCACCGCGTCCCGCGCATGGGCCGCCCGCGCGCCGGCCTGCTCCGTGGGGTTCTTGCAGGCTTTCGGCAGTTGGCAGGGGTCGGCGCCGTCGAGCACAATGGCGCCCGCCGCCTCCAGCGTCTGCGCGAACCACGCGGGCGACCCGGCGGCGTCCACCCGCACCCGCTGCCCCGACAACTGCGCCAGCGCGCCCGGCAGCATGGCGCGGCCCATCGCCGTCACATCGGGTCCCAGCCAGTCCAGCGTCTCGGGGGACAGCTTCTCCGGCTCCATGAACAGGGCCGCGGTGCCGTTCGCGCGCAGCAGCACGAAGCCCAAGGCGAACGGCGTGTAATCGACATCGCCGCCGCGCAGGTTCAGCAGCCAGGCGAGCGACGCCGGGTCGGTGATGACCGCGACATCCTGGTTGTCCGCCCGCAGGGCCGCCGCGACGTCCTCCCGCTTCTCCGCCGAGGACCGTCCGGCATACACCAGCGGCTGCGGCACCGCCGGGGCGGACGGGGCGGCGGGACGGTCGGTCCAGGCGAGATCGACCGGGTTCGGCTCGGCCCGCACCATCTCCAGCCCGGCATCGGCCAGGCGCTTCACGCCGTCCTGGCTCATCAGCCACGGGTCGTAGCCGATCCGCGCGCCGGGCGCGGCGTGCTCCTTGAGCCAGGCCGGCGGCGGTTGCTCGATGAGATGGCGGGCCTCATACAGCGTCCCATCCACCTGGGCCGCAAGCTGGAGCGTGTAGCGTCCATCGGTGAACACCGCCGCCCGGTCCGCCAGCACGGCCGCCAGCCCGGCGCTGCCGGTGAAGCCGGTGAGCCAGGCGAGCCGCTCCGCCGCGGGCGGCACGTACTCGCCGAGATGCTCGTCGGCGCGCGGCACGATGAAGCCGTCCAGGCCCTGCGCCGCCATCGCCTGCCGCACGCGGGCCAGGCGCTCCGCCGGTTGCATGGTCACGCTATCTTCATATTTTGTCATAGCTCACGCATTTCGACCGCGCTGCACGCATATCAGAGGGCGTAACAATGCACGCTGCATCGCAGCATAAGAGGCGCATATTCCGATTGCGCCACGGGAGCGACGCACCGGAAGTGCCGGCTCGGACCGTGGCGCGCGTGAGTATTGAGGATAGTAGAATGAACGCCCCGCTTGCCAAGGAGCAGATCGCGCTCCTGATGTCCGATAGTCTGACGTACCGGAGTCCGGTCGTCGAGGGCACGGACGGCACCATCGCCGATGCCCGCCCTGCCCCGCGCAGCCTCGTTCAGCGCGTCGGCAGCTTTTTCAACAGCCTGCTCGCCATGCCGCGCCGACGTGCGGTGCTGGACGAGTTGGCCTCGCTGAACGACCGCGAGCTGGCCGACATCGGCCTGAGCCGCAGCGAGCTGAGCCGCGTGTTCGACCCGCAGTTCGCGGAGGCACGCAAGCGCCGGCCGGCGCCGGGCGGCTTTGGCAGGACCGCCGCGATCTGACGGGATCGGGGACGGGCTGGGTCAGCCCGCCCGCACCACCAGCGTTGCCCAGTTGCCCTCCCGCCAGACCGCCTCCAGCCGGAGGCCCTGGCGGCGATGGGCCGCCAGCACCATGCGCGCCTGGCTGGCCAGCAGCCCGGCCAGGACCGCCGTGCCGCCCGGCGCCAGCCCGTCCGCCAAATCCCGCGCCATCCGGCAAAGCGGCCGGGCCAGGATGTTGGCGAGCACCAGGTCATAGGGCACCCCCGCCTGCACGGCGCGCGCCTGCCAGCCGTTGCCCAGCACGGGCCGCACCAGCCGCCCCACGCCGTTCGCCGCCGCGTTCTGCCCGGCCACCCTGACCGACCACGGCTCGATGTCCGTCGCCAGCACGGGCCGGCGCAGCAGCTTCGCC
This sequence comes from uncultured Acetobacteraceae bacterium, assembly GCA_964246905.1. Lineage (GTDB taxonomy): Bacteria > Pseudomonadota > Alphaproteobacteria > Acetobacterales > Acetobacteraceae > CAHJXG01. The sequence goes on from CAXTTB010000013.1 coordinate 9,034, forward strand.
GCCGCCATGGCCAGGATGCCGGACCCGGTGCCCAGGTCGAGGATGCGCCGCGGACGCCGCCGGGCCACGACCTCCAGCGCGCGCAGGCAGCCGCGCGTCGATCCGTGCTCCCCCGACCCGAACGCCAACCCGGCGTCCAGCGTCAGCGTCAGCCGGCCCGGCGCCGCGGGACCCGCCTCATGCGTGCCACGCACCGCGAACCGCCGGCCCACGCGCTGCTCCGGGAACGCCTCCCGCGTCCGCGCCAGCCAGCCCTCCGCCTCCGTCGCCTCCCGATGCAGCGCGGCGGGGACGCCGCTGACCAGGGCGGCCAGGGCCAGCGCGTCCTGCAGCCGGGCCTCGTCGGCGCCGGCGTCGTGCACGCCCTCCACCCGCCAGATGCCGGCCGCCTCGTCGGCGAAAAAGAAGCCCACCGTCGCGCAGACCGTGCCGAGCGCGGCCTCGTACGCCTCCACCGCCGCGTCCGGCACCTCGACGGACAGGGTTTCCAGCGGGACGGCGTGCCGCCTCATGCCTTCTCCACGAAGCGGTCCAGCAGGCGTTTCTGCCCGGCCTTCTCGAACGCGATCTCCAGCCGGTCGTCATCGACGGCCAGCACCTGGCCATAGCCGAACTTCTGGTGGAACACCCGGCTGCCGACCGCGATGGCGTCCTGCCGGGCCGGACGCGCGGGCTGCTCCCAGGCCTCGACGACGCGCGACGCCGCAGGCCGCCGGGCCGTGAGCGGACCGCTGGTGAACACGCTGGGGGCGGAGATCAGCCGCGCCTCCCGCTGCATCGCCGCCGAGCCGGCGCGCTCCACATGCGCCTCCGGCAACTCCTCCACGAAGCGGCTCGGGATGCTCATCTGCCAGTTGGCATACAGCCGTCGGTTGGCGGCGTAGCTGACGATGGCGAGCTTGCGGGCGCGGGTCAGGCCGACATAGGCGAGGCGCCGCTCCTCCTCCAATCCTTTAAGCCCCCCTTCGTCCAGCGTGCGCTGGCTGGGGAACAGGCCCTCCTCCCAGCCCGGCAGGAACACGGTGTCGAACTCCAGCCCCTTCGCGCCGTGCAGCGTCATCATGCTGGCGCGGTCGCCCTCGGCGTTCTGCTCGTTCTCCATCACCAGCGACACGTGGTCCAGGAACCCGGCCAGCGTCTCGAAGTCGGCGAGCGCACGCACCAGCTCCTTCAGGTTCTCCAGCCGCCCCGGCGCGTCCGGCGACTTGTCCTGCTTCCACATGCCGGTGTAGCCGCTCTCGTCCAGCATCTTCGCCAGCGTCAGCACGTGGCCGTCGCGCGGCAGCTCCTCCCGCCAGCGGGCGAACTGCTGGAGCAGGTCTTTCAGCGCCGCGCCGACCCGGCCTTTCAGCCCGCCCGACTGCACCAGGCGCTCGCAAGCCGCGGCGAGCGGGACCTGCTGCGTCCGGGCCTCCACGTGCATGGCGCGCAGCGCGACCTCGCCCACGCCGCGCCGGGGCAGGTTGACGATGCGCTCGAAGGCCAGGTCGTCGGAAGGCTGGTGCAGCACGCGCATGTAGGCGATGGCGTCGCGGATCTCGGCACGCTCGTAGAAGCGCAGGCCGCCCACCACGCGGTACGGCAGGCCGAGCGTGATCATCCGCTCCTCGAAGGCGCGGGTCTGCGCGCCGGTGCGGACCAGGATCGCCACCTCCGCCAAAGCGTGGCCGTTGCGGCGCAGCGCCTCGATCCGGTCGCCGACCATGCGGGCCTCCTCGTCCGAGTCCCACAGGCTGACGACGCTCACCTTCTCGCCATGGGCGTCGTTGCGCCCGGAGCGCAGCGTCTTGCCCAGCCGCCCCTCGTTGTTGGCGATCAGCCCGGCGGCGGCGGCCAGGATCGGCGCGGTGGAACGGTAGTTGCGCTCCAGCTTGACGATCTGCGCGCCGGGGAAATCCTTTTCGAAGCGCAGGATGTTCTCGACCTCGGCGCCGCGCCACGAGTAGATCGAGTTGTGCGTGACGATGCCGTTGGCAACGAAGTTGTGGACGCCCTCGACATCGAGGTCGTGGACGGTGATCGCGTCGGACACGGTTTCGACGGCGGCGACCGGGTGATGCCGCCCGTCCGCGCCGGCCAGCATCATGCCGGGCCGGACCTGCGACGCCGGGCGGAGCGTGAGCGGCTTGCCGAGCAGGTTTGCCTTGCGCAGGATGGTGAGCGGCATGAACGGCTCCAGCCGCGTCCGGATGGCGTCAGCCTGGGCGACATCCTTGAAGCTTGACTCATACCGCCAGTTCTGCGGGTTGCGCGCGTAGAGCCGTGCATTCAGCCCGGCGGCCCGCACGGCGTCCAACCCGTCCGCGTCGTTGCCGCTGACTGCCACGCGGTGCATCGGCGTGCGGCTCCGCCGGTCCGCGAACAAGGTGAGGGTGAGATTGCGCCGCCGTCCCCGCGCGGTTTGCGGCACATGATGCGGCTGATCCGCGTCGAGGCCGTGATCCTGCATGAGCCGCGCCGCGCCGTCGCCGCCCGTCAAGCTGGCGTGTATGCGGTCGAGCCGCGCCTGGTCGCCAACAAGGTCCGCCATGCTGCCTGTCGGGCGCGCGACGAAGGGCAGCGTCGTCACGCCGTAGCGAAGGCTGAGGACGTGCTCGCACTCCCACGCCTCGACCTCGGAGGCAAAGGCGTCGATGAGCCACACGGCATCGGCATGTTCCTGCAGGCAGCGCTGCTTGTAGCCGATCATCGGCTTGGCCTGCCCTTGCGTGTAGATCTGGGAGGTACCAATCCGATATCGGTCCCCGCGCCGCATCAGGTAGGCGTAGAACCGTTGCGGGCTTTCCCCCCGGATCACGTCGGCGAAGTGGACATGCCCCGGCGTGCTGACCAACTCTCGTCCGTCCGCAAGCCGGATGCGGACGAGCGGCTGGTTGCTGCGCCGGGTGATCGTGTTCGTGACGCGCGCCGGGCGGAACTCGCCGCCGCCGTAGCAGGCGAGGACTTGGTCGCCTTGCTTGATGGCCTCGATGGCCCGTTGGCTGCGGTCGGGCAGCATGACCTGCGTTCCGCTGGCCAGGCATTGGTCGTCGTCGCCGACGCAGCAGATGTTCTTATGCGATTGCGCCAGCAGGCGCAGCCACAGGTATTGCACCAGGTTGGTGTCCTGATACTCGTCCACCAGGATGTAGCGGAACCTCTGGTGATACTGCGCCAGGATCTCCGGCTTGCTGCGCAGGATCTCCGTCATGTGCAGCAGCAGGTCGCCGAAGTCGGCGGTGTTGAGCTGCTTGAGCCGTGCCTGGTACGCCTCGTACAGGCTGCGCGACTGGCCGCCGGCGAAGTCCCCCTCCTCCGCCGCGGTCACGCGGTCGAGCGTCAGGCCGCGGTCCTTCCAGCGCTGGATCATGCCCATCAGCGCCGGGGGCGCCCAACGCTTCACGTCGATGCGCGCGGCCTCCATCACCTGCTTCAGCAGGCGCAGTTGGTCGTCGGAGTCGAGGATGGTGAAGTTGGAAGTCAGGCCCACCAGCTCCGCGTGGCGGCGCAGCATCCGGGCGCACAGCGCATGGAAGGTGCCGAGCCACAGCCCCTCCGCCGGGCGGCCCAGGATGGCGCCGACGCGCTCCCGCATCTCCCGGGCGGCCTTGTTGGTGAACGTCACGGCCAGCACCTGGCCCGGCGCCGCCCGCCCGGTCAGCAGGATGTGGGCGAACCGGGTGGTCAGCACGCGGGTCTTGCCGGTGCCGGCCCCGGCCAGCACCAGGACGGGGCCGTCCACCGCCTCGACCGCCTGGCGCTGCTCGGGGTTGAGCCGGGCGAGGTAGTCGGTCACGGGTTCGGCGTCTTGGCGGGCATCACCGGGCTATAGAACGGATGGCAAACGCCGCCAACCCGGCCCGGTCGCCCCGTTCAGGCCGCCGGCTTGGCCCGGACGCCGAGCAGGTGGGCGATGGCGTAGGTGAGGTCCGGGCGGTTCAGCGTGTAGAAGTGGAACTCGTCCACCCCGTTGGCCTGCAGCAGGCGCACCTGCTCGGCGGCGACGATGGCGGCGATCATGCGCCGGGTCTCCGGGTCGTCCTCCGTGCCCTCGAACATGGCGCCGAGCCACTCCGGCACGCTGGCACCGCACATGGCGCTGAACTTCGCCGCCTGAGCATAGTTGGACACCGGCATGATGCCGGGCACGAGCGGCGCGGTGATCCCGGCGGCGAGCGCCCGGTCCAGGAAGCGCAGGAAGACCGTGCCGTCGAAGAAGTATTGCGTGATCGCCCGGGTCGCCCCGGCGTCGAGCTTGCGCTTGAGGTTGTCCAAGTCGTGGTCGGCGTTGAGCGCCGTCGGGTGCGTCTCCGGGTAGGCCGCGACGGACACCTCGAAGTCCGCCACCCGGCGCAGCCCGGCCACCAGGTCGGCGGCATAGGCATAACCCTGCGGGTGCGGCACGTAGTCCTCCCCGGCTGGCGCGTCGCCGCGCAGCGCCACGATGTGCCTGACGCCCGCGTCCCAGTACTGCCGGGCCACGTCATCGACCTCGCCCCGCGACGCGCCGACGCAGGTCAGGTGCGCGGCCGGCGTCAGCCCGGTCTCCTGCACGATCCGGCTGACCGTCGCGTGGGTGCGGGCCTGCGTCGAGCCGCCCGCGCCGTAGGTGACGGACACGAAGCGCGGCGACAGCCGCTCCAGCCGGCGGATGCAGGTCCAAAGCTGCGCCTCCAGCGCGTCGTTCTTCGGCGGGAAGAACTCGAACGACAGCGCCGGCGGCGGCAAGGCGGCGGAGCGGGCCGGCAGCCCGGCGAATCGGGGACCGGCCGCCCAACGCTCCAGCGTCGCGGGCGCCTCGGCCTCGGGGTGTGCGGCGGTGATCTGGTTCATGGTGCAATCCCGGTTCTGCTGGCGTGGCGCTGCGTCCACGCCCATTTGGTAAATGGTGGGCCACGCGCAACGTCATGCGCCGCTGCACGTTCCGCCGGCTTATGTGTGGGACCATAGACCGCACGCCGTAGAACCGCCACACGATCATCGAAAGCGAAGCCATGCTGACACGCCGCGACCTCCTGACCTACTCCGTGGCCGCCACGGCGGTCCTTGCCCTCCGGCCCGGGACACGCGCCTGGGCACAGCCGGCCGGGGACGCCACCGGCTTCGTGGTGCAGCTCGGCAACGCACTCGTCGGAATCGTGAACGGCCCCGGCTCCTACGAGGAGAAGAAGCGCAAGCTGCACCCGCTCATCGAGGAGTCCGTGGACGTGGACGCCATCGCGCGCTTCTGCCTCGGCCGCTACTGGCGCACGGCGTCGCCGCCGCAGCAGCAGCAGTTCAGCCAGCTCTTCCACGCCGTGCTGCTGAACAACATCACGGGCAGGCTCGGCCAGTTCCAAGGCGTCACCTTCAACCCGACGACCACGACCCAGCAGGAAGGCAACAGCCTGGTCGGCACCGTGATCCGCCGCCCGAACCAGCAGCCGAACAACGTGCAATGGGTGGTGAGCAACGCGACCGGCAAGCCCAAGATCATCGACGTGATCGCCGAGGGCATCAGCCTGCGCGTCACCCAACGCAGCGACTACGCGGCCTACATCTCCCGCAACAACAACGACGTGGGCGCGCTGATCAACGCCATGCGCCAGCAGGCGGCCGCGTAGCGACGCTCTCGAACACCAGCATCGTGTGGCCGTCGCGCTCGAACGAGCCGCACGGCCTCATGCCGATGGCGCCGAGCAGGACGCGGGACGAGAAGTTGCTGTCCCGCGCCACCGCGACCACCCGGGGCAGCCCGGCCTGTTCATGGGCGAAGCGCAGCGCGGCGCCCGCCGCCTCCCGCGCCAGCCCATGCCCCCGCACTTCCGGACGGAAGGCGAAGCGCAGCCCCATGCCGCGCCCGTCCGGACGCTCATGCACGCCGGTGAGGCCAAGGGCCATCCCGTCCGGCGCGTCCCGCGCCAGCCACATGCCGACGCCGTGCTTCGGCCAGAACGCGATGTCCTGCGCCAGCTCCTCCGCGACCTGGCCCGGCGCCCGCACGCCGCCCAGCATGTGCGCGAACACGAGCGGGTTGCCCTTCAACGCCTGCAGGTCCGGCAGGTCCCGCCAGCCCACGGGAGACAGCACCATCCGTCCGGTCCGGATCACCCAGGCCGGGGTCATGGCGCCGCTGCCGGATAGGGCTTAGCGGGCGAGCGGCCGGTACTTGATCCGGTGCGGCTCGGTCGCCTCGGCGCCGAGGCGTCGTCGCTTGTCCGCCTCGTAGGCCTGGAAGTTGCCCTCGAACCACTCGATGTGGCTGTCCCCTTCGAAGGCCAGGATGTGGGTGGCGAGCCGGTCCAGGAACCAGCGGTCGTGGCTGATGATGACGGCGCAGCCGGCGTACTCGGCCAGCGCCTCCTCCAGCGCGCGCAGCGTGTCCACGTCCAGGTCGTTGGTCGGCTCGTCCAGCAGGATGACGTTGCTCTCGGATTTCAGCATCTTCGCCAGGTGCACCCGGTTGCGCTCGCCGCCCGACAGGATGCCGACCTTCTTCTGCTGGTCCGACCCCTTGAAGTTGAACGCGCCCACGTAGGCGCGGGACGGCACGGCGCGCTTGCCGAGGTAGATCACGTCCGTGCCGCCGCTGATCTCCTCCCAGACCGACTTCGAGGCGTCCAGGCTGTCGCGCGACTGATCGACGTAGCCGAGCTTCACCGTCTCCCCCACCTTGAGCGCGCCGGAATCCGGGTGCTCCTCCCCGGTGATCATGCGGAACAGCGTGGTCTTGCCGGCGCCGTTCGGGCCGATGACGCCGACGATGCCGCCGGGCGGCAGCTTGAAGTCGAGGTCGTCCATCAGCAGCCGGTTGCCGTAGGCCTTGCGGACCTTGTCGGCCTCGATCACCAGGCCGCCCAGCCGCGGACCCGGCGGGATCACGATGTCCGCGACGCCCGACTGCATCTCCAGCGATTTCTGCTGCATCTCCTCGTACTTGGCGATGCGGGCGCGGCTCTTGGTCTGGCGCGCCCGCGGGCTGCTCTGAATCCACTCCTCCTCCGCGGCGAGCGCCCGCTGGCGGGAGCTTTCCTCCTTCTCCTCCTGCTGCAGCCGCTTCAGCTTCTGCGCCAGCCAGGACGAGTAGTTGCCCTCGAACGGGTAGCCGCGCCCGCGCTCGATCTCCAGGATCCAGTTGGTCACGTTGTCCAGGAAATAGCGGTCGTGGGTGACGATCATCACCGTGCCGGCGAAGTCGCGCAGCGTGCGCTCCAGCCAGGCGACGCTTTCCGCGTCCAGGTGGTTGGTCGGCTCGTCCAGCAGCAGCAGGTCCGGCTTCTCCAGCAGCAGCCGGCACAGCGCCACCCGGCGCCGCTCCCCGCCCGACAGCCGGGCCACGTTGGCGTCCGGCGGCGGGCAGCGCAGCGCGTCGAGCGCGATCTCCACCCGGCGGTCGAGGTCCCAGCCCTCCTCCGCGTCGATCTTCTCCTGCAGCTCCGCCTGCTCGGCCAAGAGCGCCGTCATCTTGTCGTCGTCCATGGGTTCCGCGAACTCCTCGGAGATCGCGTTGAACCGCGCCAGCGCCGCGGTCAGCGGGCCGAACGCCATCAGCACGTTCTCCGCGACCGTCTTGTCGTCATGGAGCTTCGGCTCCTGCTCCAGGTAGCCGACGCGCACGCCTTCCGCCGCCCAGGCCTCGCCGCCGTACTCGGTCTCGATCCCCGCCATGATCTTGAGCAGCGTCGATTTGCCGGCGCCGTTGACGCCGAGGATGCCGATCTTCACGCCGGGCAAAAAGGAGAGGGTGATGCCCTTGAACACCTCCCGCCCGCCGGGGAAGTTCTTGGTCACGTCCTTCATGACATAGACGTACTGGTAGCTGGCCATGGCGCAGGCTCCTGGAGGCGTGTGTCTCGACGTGTTTAAGGGGGGCGGGATCGGGGGACAAGCGGGTGCGCCCGGCAGGACTCGAACCTGCGACCAAGCCGTTATGAGCGGCCCGCTCTAACCAACTGAGCTACAGGCGCCCCTGGGCTGCTTTATCACGTCACCGCTTCGGCTCTCAAGGTGGGCACGCATGGGGGCGTGTGTCGGTTTGAGTTTCCGCGATGGATGGAAAGCAGCTAAGGTCAGGCGTGGCAAGCCGGGTTGCCACGCGGGCCTGGCTTGGCGACGGGCTGCTGGGGCGCCGACAATCAGTCGGTCCGAGGTCAGAAAGTCTGATCCCGGCCTTTTCCGACCTTTATGCGGAACAGATTTCCGTAGCTACGTTGTAGCGAGACGCACCATGTCTCGCCAGCGCCTGCTGAGCAAGGATACACTTGCGTCCGGACGCCGTATCAGAGCCTGCTGCGAACCAGTCTTTGAACCAGCCATTAAGGCCGCTGGGATGGGCGAGGTGCACCCATAGTGCCTCATTTGCTCGGTAAGCAACGTCATTGACGTCCATAAACGTTGATGGGTGTAACGAGCTGATAAGTTCTCTGCAAGATTTTAAGTAAGCATCACTATTGCCCAGCATTACGACGATCTCGACGCCTTGAGGAAGGCATGATAAGAACGTAGATGCACAACGTTGTACAACTGGATTAATGGCTTCGCTGAAAGCCTTTGGCATAACTTTACCAATGCATTGGTATTTCCCGGTCGCCTCGTCTTGCCGAGATAAGCTGCAGCGGACAAGTGATCCAAAGGCAAACTGCTGCTCTACCGAGTTGAACTTGCTGTCTATATCGTCGCCAGTAGCCAAAAAGCCCAGCATCTTCAAGGAAGCTTCGAGGCGGACTCGCATGTTGGCGAATGGTACGTTCTCAAAGTGTTTGCCAGATCGGTATGCGTTCGCCTGCGTGAAACCTTTAGAGAAGCCCAATATCAAGATCCGGGGTGTTGCGGTTCCCCAAGCCCCAGGGTCATTCACAGCCCTCCATTTACCGATCTCCAGGACGTCTCCGTCAACGTCTTGGAAGCATCGCCGACAGGCTATAGGCCCGTGAGCCGGCAGGCCGGGAACTTCGTCTCTCGTCTGGATCATGATGTCGCTCCGCTGTGGTGGCGACGCCCAATTTCACCAGATTTTTCGTAAACGCAACAATCTTGTCTAGGTGCGGTCGAACCTTGTAGGACCGCTAGGAGTCGAGAGCCGGTATTCAAACCACGACATCACCCCCGCCCCGCGTTGGCAAGCCACACCCGCGCGGCTATGGTCCCGCCGCCCCGAACCAACGATGGAACCGCACCATGGACGTCTCCAAAATCCCGACCGGCAAGGACGCGCCGCACGACATCAACGTGGTGATCGAGATCCCGCAAGGCAGCCAGGTCAAGTACGAGGTCGATAAGGAGAGCGGCGCCGTCTTCGTGGACCGCTTCCTGTTCACCCCCATGGCCTACCCCGCCGCCTACGGCTTCATCCCCGGCACCCTCGCCGACGACGGCGACCCGGCCGACGCCCTCGTGCTCGCCCCCGCCCCCGTGGTGCCCGGCGCCGTGATCCGCTGCCGCCCCATCGGCATGTTGCAGATGGAGGACGAGAGCGGCCAGGACGAGAAGATCATCTGCGTCCCGCACGACAAGATCCACCCGGAGTTCAAGGACGTGCACGCGGTCGAGGACCTGCCGGCCATCACCCGCGCGGCCAT
>CAXTTB010000014.1:0-18548 GCA_964246905.1 uncultured Acetobacteraceae bacterium
CCGCGGCCGCGAGGATGCCAAGGCGCCGAGGGCGGGACAGGAGCGGCGGCCCGGCGACGGCGCAGACCGCCAGGCCAACCACCCCCGCATCGGCCGGGCGGAACCCGGCGATGGCGGCGGCGGCCAGGCCGGTCAGGACGGCATCGCGCCGCTTGCCGCCCTCGATCAGCCGCATCGCCCCGAGCAGGGCGCCGAAGATGCAGACCGTTTCCGGCGTGGTCGTCCACGGCACCACCCAGGACCACAGGACGCGCGGCGCCAAGGCTGTCGCGACGAAGAGGCCGCAGGCCACAGGCACGCGCAGCGGCACGTCCCTGAGCAGGCGCGACGCCACGCCGCAGAACAGCCAGAGCGTGCCGAGCAGCGAGGCGAGGTCCGGCAGCAGGAAGGGATCGGCCGGGGTGATGGGCACGAAGGCCGCCCCGAGCAGCGGGTAGCCGGGCAAGTACCAATGGAACGCGGGTTCAAGGACCCCGTTGGCCCAGGCGGCGGCGGCTTTCTGATAGAGGCTTTGGTCCCACCAGACCCACCACGCCATCTCAACGGTCGGCACCGCGTGCGGGTCGCGCAGGAAGGCCATGTCGGGTGCCGCGGACGGGCCAATGGCCGCGTGGAGCCGGAGGAACTGGACCGCCAGGATGACGCTCGCGAGGGTCAGGCAGGCAAGGTCAAGCCGCTTTCCCCAAGCCGGTCGCCAGGTTTCAAGCGCCATGCGCGGCCTTGTCAGGCCAGGCTGGGATTGCGCCATCCCTGGACGCCATCGACATAGGTGGACGGCGTGCCTTCGATCAGATGCAGCCGGCACGGTCGCTCGATCTCCAGCCGCCACCCGGCGCCGAGCAGGACCTCGAACAGCTTGCCCTCGATGGCGCGGGAATGCGTGCCGATCAGGAGGTAGGCGAACTTCCGGCCCAGCAGCGGCAGGCAGGCCGCGACCAGATCCGCCTCGCCGCCCTGGATGTCGATGTGCAGGAGGTCGATGCGGCCATGCTGCGCCGCCACGTCCTCGAGGGGGACCATCGGCAGCGCGTCGCAGCGTCCGGACCGCAGGGCCTGCTCACGCTGCGCCTCCGTCGCCCCGAAGACCGGCTCCAGGCCCCATGAGGACCCGGCCTTGTCCTGACGCGGAAACAGCGCCGTCCCGGGCTTTGCTGCGGCGACGCCGTGATGCAGCGTGACCTCCGACGGACGGAACCCGTTGGCCTCGCAAGCCTCCCGCGCGAAGCCGATATGCCCCTCGTCGCCTTCGATGCCGATGAGCTGGACCGCCTTTCCCATGCGCCTCGCGGCGACGCCGGTGTTGTTCATCCAGCAGCCCCAGCCGCAGCCCAGCTCGATCATCGTGAAACCGCCGGGCGCCAGATCGACGGCGCGCAACGCCGCCGCCCACTCCGAGATGTCGGCGTGCCAGTTGGCCGGGATCGGCACCGGCTCGACCTGGCCCGCCCGGCCATTCAGGATGGACGGGAAGAACTTGGGATCGATCAGGACGCCCAAGAAGTTGGTGAGGTATCGAGGATTGGGCCGCAAGCCGGGCGCGGCGTGACGGCGGATGACCGCCTGCGCGTCGAAACAGCTATGGTAGTAGTAGAACGGACTCGCCACGTCCTCGCCCCGGGCCGCAAGCTGGCCCCGGCAGGCGTCGAGGTCGGAGGACAGCGCATCGCGCTGCGCGAGCAAGGCGTTGCGGGCATCGCGCAGGCTGCGGACGGCTGGGATTCTCAGCAGCCCGGCTTTGAACAGGTTTCTCATCTCACCGCGTCAGAGGCTTGGCAGGAGTGCGGCATGTAGCATGTTCATGACCGGACGCTGAAACAGGCCAGGCCCAACGTCAGGGCCGTGGAATGCGGTGCGAAAAGGCTGCGGCCCAAGGCCAACTGCCGGCCATTGCCGCACTGTCGCCGCCCTGGACCCTATGACCCGCTGAACCAGTTGTAGCCCTGGTCCTCCCACCAGCCGCCGGGATAGTCGTTGGTGACGAACAGGGCGGCGATGTGCTTTGGGTTCTTGAAGCCGAGCTTGGTCGGCACCCGCAGCTTGACCGGGAAGCCGTACTTGTCCGGCAGCGGGGCGCCGCGGAACTCGGTGGCGAGGATCGTCTGCGGATGCAGCGCCGTCGCCATGTCGATGCTGCTGTAGTAGCGGTCGGCGCACTTGAAGCCGACGTAGCGCGCCCGCGTGTCCGCCCCGATGCGCTCCAGGAAGGCTCGGAACGGCACGCCGGACCATTCGCCGATGGCGCTCCAGCCCTCGATGCAGATATGCCGGGTGATCTGGCTGGCCTGCGGCATGGCGCGCAGCCGGGCCAGCGTCCAGGGCGTGCGGTCCTGCACCAGGCCGGAAACTTCGAGCTTCCAAGTGTCGCCGTCCACCTCGGGGGCATTGTCCTCGGGGTAGTAGGCGTTGAACGGGAAGGGGTCGGTGATGGCGCTGGCCGGGTAAATGGGGGCGAGGCGGTTGGGGTCGAACAGCCAGGCCTGCACCCGGTCATTGAACCGCGACACCGCCCACAGCGCCCGGTCCACCGCGTCCCCGTCCGAGAGGTTGCAGCCGGTCAGCATGGTCAGCGCGCCGAGCGACAGGCCCGACCGCAGGAGCAGCCGCCGCTCAAGCCGGCGCAGCTCGGGGGCAACCGCTTTCCTCACGGCCGGACCTCCTCGGCGGACGCCTCGACCCGGGCGCGGCCCGTGACCATCGCCCGGAGCGTGCTGGGGACGATGGCCACGAGCGCCAGGTGCACGGCGGTGAAGCCGACGATGCCCGCCATGGCGGCGAAGTGGATGCGCCGGGCCAGCTCGTAGCCGCCGAGCAGGCCGACCAGCCCTTGAAGCTGCACGGGCTTCCACAGGCCGAAGCCGGACGCCGCGGCGGCCACGACCAGCAGCACCACGACGACATACAGCAGCCGCTGCACGGCGTTGTAGGCGCCGAGCCTGTGGACCAGGCGGAAGGCCAGCGCCTCCTTCAAGTCCCGCCACACCTCGCGCGGGCCGATGGGGAGAAAACTTCGCATGAAGTGCCGCCCGGCCAGGCCATAGGCCAGATACACCAGGCCGTTGGCGACCAGCAGCCACATCGCCGCCAGGTGCCAGGCGATGGCGCCCCCCAGCCAGCCGCCCAGCGTCGCCCAGCCCGGGAAGCTGAAGCCGAACAGCGGGCTGGCGTTGTAGATCTTCCAGCCGCTCATCGCCAGGCAGGTGATCGCGACGGCGTTGAGCCAGTGCGTGACCCGCACCACGAGGGGGTGGATCACCACCAGGGAGGCTTGGGCAGGCCGGGCGGCGCTCATGCTGTGCTCGGCTCTGCCTACATCGGCGGGACGGTGCCGTTCGCCCCGGCGACCAGGGCGTTGGCGGTGATGCTTGCGGCGCCCTTGGGGCTGAACACCACGACGCGGGCGCCGGGCTTGAGCACGGTGCTGTCGGCGGGCTTGACCGTCACGACGGGCACGTCGTCCGGCACCACGACGGTCTTGCTGCCGCCCTTGTAGTCGATGACCATGGTGCGCCCGCTGGTCGTCTGCACGCTGCCGACCGCGCCGTTGGTCATGGTGGTGCTGCCCGGCAGGTCCCAGCCGTAATGGCCGTCGCCGCTCCCGCGCAGGCTCTCGTCGAAGATCGTGACCTCCAGCGCCTTGATCGTGCCGTCGGGCAGGGGGGCGGCCGCGATGCCGACGTAGGAGTTGGGCTTCACGTCCGCGAGGCTCGCCGTCTCCGCAACCAGGACCTTGGTCTTGTCCGTCAGCGCGACCGGGACGGTCTGGCCGTTGCGCGACTTCGCTTCCAGCATCTGGCCGCTGACGCTGCTGATGGTGCCGCGGGTGATGGTCACGGGCGCGTCCTGCGCCCAGGCCGCGCCGGACAGGGACGCGGCAAAGGCGAGTGCGGTCAGGATGTTCTTCATGGATGGTCCTATGCTGCCAGACGGGCGGCGCAGCTTGCGCACGCAAGCCGCCCGCGCGCAATCCGATCGCGTGCGGCCGGCGCAGCATGTCCGGCGCCCGGCCTCCAGAACGGCCGAACCGAACCGCGGCACGCCCGTTGAGCACCCTGCACGACCAAGAAACAGGAGGACACGATGCGAGCATCCATTCTGGCGGCGGCGGCGCTGCTCTATCCGGCCACCCTGCTGGCACAGGCGCCCAAGCCCGGCAGCAACGGTGGCGGCGATGTCGGACCGAGCGTCAGCCGGCCCGACGTGCCGCTGGGCACGGTGCCGCCCGGCACGCCTGGCGGGGACACGGCCGGGGACCGGGCCTTGCGCGACGCCGCCGGGCAGAACGTGATCGGCAAGACGGACACCCCGGCCACCGCCGTGCCTGGCGACACCAAGGGGCTGGACAGCGGCGTCCGGAAGTAAGGAAAGGCCAGGGGCTTTGCCCCTGGACCCCACTGGGGCCGGGGGGCGCCCCCGCCCCCCCGGCGGGGGGGGGGGGGGCGCCCCCCCCCCCCCCCCCCCCGGGGCCCCGCCCAGCGCCCTGGCCTTGCGGTCAGATCTCGCGCTGCTGCATCATCCTCGCCATGGTGTCCGCCTGACGGATGGCGAGCGAGACGATGGTCAGCGTGGGGTTGCAGGCCGCCCCGCTGGTGAACTGGCTGCCGTCCGACACGAACAGGTTCTTGATGTCGTGGGTCTGGCCGAACTTGTTGATCACGCCGTCCCGCGGCTTCTCGCTCATCCGGTTGGTGCCCATGTTGTGCGTGCTCGGGTAGGGCGGCGTGGGGATCAGCCTTGTGGCGCCCACGGCGGAGTACACGGCAGAGCCTTGCTGCACCGCGTGCGCCCGCATGGCGATGTCGTTCGGGTGGTCGTCGAAGTGCACGCTGGCGACCGGCATCCCGAGCTTGTCCTTCACCGTCGGGTCGAGCGTGACGCGGTTGGTTTCCCGCGCCATGTCCTCGCCGATCAGCCACATGCCGGCCATGTTGCTGTAGCTGTCCATGGCGCTGGTGAAGCTGCGGCCCCAGGCGCCGGGGTCCATGAACGCCGCCATGAACGGGACGCCGAGGGAGACGGTCTCCATCTCGTAGCCGCCGACGAAGCCGCGGCTGGTGTCGTGCCGCGATTCGTCCCTGATGATGCCGGCCATGGTGGTGCCGCGGTACATGTGCACCGGCTTCTCGAAGATGCCGTACACGTTGCCGGTCATGTGCCGCATGTAGTTGCGCCCGACCTGGCCGCTGCTGTTGGCGAGGCCGTCCGGGAACAGGCTGGACGCGCTGTTGAGCAGCAGGCGCGGGCTTTCGATGGAGTTGCCGGCGACGGCGACCACGCGCGCCTTCTGCCGGTGCATCGCCCCGTCCGGGCTGGCGTACACGACGCCCGTGACCTTGCCCCCGGCGTCGTGCTCGATCTTCACCACCTGGCTGTTCGGCCGCACCTCCAGGTTGCCGGTGTCCTCGCCCTTGGGGATCTCGGTGTAGAGGGTGGACCACTTGGCGCCGGACTTGCAGCCCTGGAAGCAGAAGCCGATCTGCTGGCAGGAGCCGCGCCCGTCGCGCGGCTGGCTGTTGATCGCCATGCGTCCGGTGTGCACCTCCTTGTAGCCGATCTTGCGGGCACCGGCCTCCATGACGCGGAAGTTGTTGTTGCCGGGCAGGCCGGGGATGCCGTTGGTGCGGGTGACGCCCATCTTGTCCTCGGCCTTCGCGTAGTAGGGCGCGAGTTCGGCCAAGGTGATCGGCCAGTCCAGCAGGTTGGCGCCGGGCAGCGCGCCGTAGGTGGTGCGGGTCTTGAACTCGTGCTCCTGGAACCGCAGGCTGGCGCCGGCCCAGTGCACGGTGGAGCCGCCGACCGCTTTCACGATCCAGGCCGGCAGGTTCGGGAAGTCCTTGCCCACGCGCCAGGTGCCGGAGGTCGTCCGCATGTCCGACCAGGCGAGCTGGGCGAAGCTCGCCCACTCGTCGTTGACGAAATCGGCCGATTCGTAACGGTCCCCGGCTTCCAGGATCACCACCTTGACGCCCTTCTGCGCCAACTCGTTGCCGAGCGTGCCGCCGCCGGCGCCGGAGCCGATGATGACGACCAGGCTGTCGTCGTTCAGGTCGAATTGTGCCATCGCGCGATCCCCCTCAAGCCGTCGGCAGCCAGTCGATGTCGTCGAAGCCGCGGTGCAGGTAGCCGCCGTGCTCGGCGGACGACCCCTCGTAGCCGAACTTCGGCCAGATCTCCGGCTGGTTGTAGAGCGACACCACCAGGTCCTTCCGCAGGGAGCGGAAGAAGTTCGTGTGCTCGATGCCGCGCAGCAGCGCCACCCGGTCGGACTCCCAGGCGACGGCAAGATAGGGGCCGCCGTGAGCGTCCTTCGCGTCGCTGTCGAGGCGGGCGATGCCGTCCGCGAGCATCGCCTTGACCGCCTCGTCCTTGCCGGCCTTGGCGTCCCAGGGCGTCACCGCGCGGACGTAGAACACGTCGCCGATGTGGTCGTGCGGGAAGATGTCGCGGGCCGCCTTGACCAGCGTCGCCATCGCGTGCGGGGTGATGGCGCGGGCGTCCTGCGCCCAGGCCGCGCCTGCGCTGATGCTGGTGCCGGCGATGGCGGCAACGGGTACGGCGGCGCCGGTGGTGCGCAGGAAGCCGCGCCGGCTGAACTGCGTGCGGCGGTCGATCTCTCTCATGGACAGGTCCTCCGTTTCTTGTTGGGTTCAGCCGAAGCGCCCGTGCCGCTGCAGCACCTCGATGCTGTAGCCGTCCGGGTCCTTGATGAAGAAGAAGCGCCCGAGCAGCGCGCCGTCCCGCTGCAGCTCGCGGACCGGGCCGGGCGCGCCGCCCGCCGCCTCCATCTTCGTCCGTGCCGCGTCGAGGTCATCGACCGCGACGGCGAGGTGCCCGTAGCCGTCGCCGAGGTTGTACGGCTCGGTACGGTCATGGTTCACCGTCAGCTCCAGCTCGAAGGTGGAGGCCGGGTCGCGCATGTAGATCAGGGTGAAGCTGTCGAAGGGGTAGCGGTCCACGATCTCCAGGCCCATGGCGGCGCGGTAGAAGGTCACGGCCCGACCCTCGTCCAGCACGCGGATCATCGAGTGGATGGGTTTCGCCATCAGTGCTGCTCCTTGAGGTAGGCGATGATGGACTGGCGCACCTCCGGCTTCGCCTGGCGGTAGCCCATGACGCCGCCCTTGATCACCGACTGCGGGTTGGCGAGGTAGGGGTCGAGGTGCGCGTCGTCCCAGGCCCAGTCCGCGTCGGCGAAGCCGGGCGAGTACTTGTAGCCCGGCACGGTGCCGGCCTTGCGGCCATACACGCCCGCGAGGCTCGGCCCCTGCCGCGCCTCGCCGGCGACCAGCGAATGGCAGGTGCCGCATTGGCGGCGGAATAGCGTCGCGCCGTCCGGCGCGTCCGCTTGGGGACCTGGCTGCGCATGGGCCGGAACGGCCAGGCCCAGCAAGGCCAGGAATAGGATGTGTCGCGTCATTGCCTCCCTCGGTCGTTCAGCGCCTCTCCGGGCCTGCTCGCAAGCTCGCGGCCCTGGTGGGCCGCTGCCTTGATTCAGTATCGGTGTTCCCGGGATTTTGGCAATGTTGCAGGGCGCCGAAACCGTCACTCGCCGCGGAACATGCGCTCGTTCAGGAGGTAGCGCAGGCCGCGACTCCAGGACTCGTCCGTGTTGCCGCGGATATCGACGCTTTCGGCCCGCAGCGTCTGCCCGGTGCCGGCGTCCTCCACCACGAGGTTCACGTTCAGGATCAGGTTGCTGACCTTCTGCACCCACCCGTATGCGACCTGCTGGGCGCCCAGCTCGCGCGCCAGGTCCAGCTCGCACCCGTTGCAGCCCCTGATCGAGTCCACGCCGGCCAGCCGGTCCCGCACCGGGCCGACATCGACCACCTGGAAATGCTCGCGCAGCCCGCTCTGCAACTGCTGGCTCAGCCGCTGCAGCCGCGCCAGTTCCTCCGGGGTCGAGGGGGCGGGCGACGTGTTGGTCAGGGCGAAGTCGAACACCGCGACGGTCGGCAGGGTTTTCGCCAGGGCGGGGCCGAGCGGCACGGCGAGCGCGCAGGCCAGAAGCACAGGTTTCATGGTTCCCCCCTTGGCCCTTGAGCTTGGGCAGGCGCATCGTTATCCGCCGGGTCCGGCATTGACAACCGGCGTCCAGGGCGTGGCTTGGGGGCGGTGATGCGTGGCCCTCGGATGCGGCGCAAGCCGTGATGGCGATGACCCGCCTGGTTTTTTCTGCTCAGGATTGCCATGCCGTCCCGGCCCGGCCTGCCCTTCGCCTCCGGCCTGCCTCCGCCCTCGTGCGGCGCGGTAGGGCAGCAACGCGCTGGGGAAACGGTATCGGCACAGGCATTGGCCGAACGCCCTGCCGGCGACCGTCGCCGCGAGAGCGAAGCGGGTTTCCCTTGAGCGTCAGGACCCCTGCAGCGTCATGAGTTTTCGGCCCCGCACTTGTCGAGTGCCGCTGGAGCCAATCGATGGGTCAAGGCAGGAGGACCGGCGTGCGTCCGGCAGCCTGACCGTGTGGCCACGCCGAGGCGCAGGCCATCCCAGAACTGCGAAGCGGCGATGCGCTGGATCGTCGCCTCGGCCGATGCTTGGGAACCGTGCAGAAGCAGGATCATGACGGCCAGGGCCGCAAGGATCGGCGACAGCCGCAACTTCGCAGGAGGCGGTCCGGCCAGCAGGACGAGGGCCACAGCACTGCCCACCCCGACCACGCCGGCCACTAGGACATCGAGGCCGGTATGCGCGTCCAGCGCCAGGCGGGACAGCCCGATGACGGCCGCAAAGCCGGTCGAGATCGGCACCGTCCACCGCCAATCACCCCCCCACCGCCGCACGACCAGCCCGAAGAACCCGCCAGCCGCCGCCGCCGCGCCCGCGGTGTGCCCGCTCGGGCTATGAAGTCCCTCGGCCCACAGCGGCTCGCAAAGCAGGCAGGCCAGCTTGGACAGCAGGATGCTGACCCAGGTGCAGGCGAGGACGCCGCTCCAGGCGAGGGCGCCCCGGTGCCAGCCGGCAACGGCGAAACCGGCCGCGACCGCGACGGCGGACGGGACCAGCACCGCCTGGTCAGCGAAGTTCGTGATGAAGGCCGCGATGGTCACGAAGCGGCGCTTCCTTGCGCCATGACGCGCACGGATGACGGTCCGAGTCCGGAGCCACGGACGCCAGTTGCATCCGTGCCACGATCCAACCGTCCTGCTGGGGCGCTTCGGAGCGTTGGGCGCCGCATGGCCTCGGGGTTGAAGCCATGCCTGACCCGGCCTGCACGGTGCCGACGATGCAGGAAACGCTTCGCGCAGCCTAGCCGCTTGTCACCCATGCGAAAGGTACCCGCCGCGCAATGCCTTGCCCAGGATCGTCGGCATCTGGCGGGTGATTTCCTGGACGATCATTCGGGCACTCTTGCGGCTGTCGATCAGCAAGCCCGCCGCGCAGCGAAGGTCACGACCTTTGACCGCGTCGGTGAATGCCCGGTAATAGTAGCAGCGGTCCAACACCCTTTTATGCCGGTGTATCGCTTTGACCAGCGCCAGGTCTTCCCCAACCTTTGGATCGGCAAGAAGTTCAGCCTCCATCTGCCGAACACGCATCAGGTCATGCGAACTCTGCTGCTCCGTGAGGGAGCCGGGGACGATGACATAGCGGTACATCGTTTCAGGCGCCAGCCACCAGCGGGCACCGTTGGTGAGGCAACGGACATACAACATGAAGTCCTCGGCGAACCGATTGCGTTCGTCATAGGTGATCCGCTTCTCGCGCAGGAAACTGGTCTTGAGCAAAGGTTTCAGGAAGCCGTAGCTGATGCGGGGCGTCTTCGGCGAACCCACGTTGCGGGCAATGAACTCGGCGGCGGTGAGTTCCACCGGGTGAGACAGCAGCGCGGGCGGGATCATCGCGGCCCCCGCCATTTGATCCTCCGCGTCGCAGAGCAAAATATTGTCGGCAACCATGTCGGCATCCGTGCGGTCAGCCAGGTCAAGCAGCTTCTCAAGGCGTTCGGGAAGGTAGCTGTCATCGGCATCGAGCAACGCGATCCAGTCGCCCCTGGCCATCGCGATGCCCCGGTTGCGTGCCGCCGCAGGCCCGGCGTTCACCGGCTGGCGCAACAACCTGATCCGCGCGTCGGACTTGGCTGCTGTGGCAACGATCTCCGGGGTTTGGTCATTGGACGCATCATCGACCACGATGATTTCCAGGTTCTCCTCGGTTTGCAGGCGAGCGGAAGCGATTGCCCTTCCAATCGTCAGGGCGGCGTTGAACGCTGGGATGACGACTGAAACCCGAACCGCCCCGACCCTCGATCCGGCTATCGAAGGCTGCGAAAGGTCTGGCGTGTCCGCGTGCAGGCCCGAATGAGAACTCCAGTCTTGGCGAATCAAAGGGCAGCCTCCTTGTCCAAGCGACAGAAAACGCTGCGCCACCCAGCCAACCCATAAAAATCCGCAAGCGCGACAATCAAATCTCCGAGAGCCGGAGTTGCGGTCTATAGTTTGTGATTGTTGGACGCCAAAAATTGACATTCGACCTGAAGCTGCAGAGGCGGGCACGACGCGGTTATTCGGCGGCGAAGGTTCTCCTGAAATCTCTGCCAAGAACTTAAGACGCTTCAATAAGTCTATAACTCGACAACATCCATCGAGTGCAAAGCTGCGCGCAAAGCTGGAACCGTTGATGAACCAGCATCAGCAACATGATAACCGACGAATATGGCATAATACTTGTCGTTATTGACAGCGATGGGCGTATCGTCGCACTGTCCGTAAAGAGCTACTGACAGTGCCTCGATACGTGCGCCGCGAATTGCCAAGGGAATATTCTTACGTGCGCTCATCCTCGCGTGCCCATTTCCGGACGATGGGCGGCAAGGGATCAGTGCTCATGTCGAAGATGTCGTGCAACAAAGGTGCCATCCTCCATTGCCCGCGCACCAGCCTTTGCAGCCCGCGCATTGAGAACAGCTCCTGCCAAGGATAGTATCCCACGTTGCCCAGGGTCACTGGCTGGTCGCCCGCGACAGGCAGGCCTGGCCGAACAAAGTCTAGCCCGCTCAGCCGGGCTGCCGACATACGGTTGAAGAACCTCGGATTGCATTCAAGCATCTTCATCTTGCACGTCTGCTCGTCATAGCGCGCGTCAAAGTTCGCCACGCCCGAAAAGCCGGTGGCTGTGACGACTTTCTGCGTCATCGCGAACAGGTCGTCACGGGGCCGGAACTCAGTCGCGAGGAACCGGCCGATGCCATAGCCTGAGTCGAGCTGGCTTGGGCAAACCCAGGACACCCAGTGCTTGATCACGCCGTCCCGGGCGAAAACGCTTATCGCCCAATCCGTGCCTTCGATGTACTCTTGGATGATCACCGGCTGGTCGGGGTCGGCCGAGCTTTTCTTCCATTCTTCGGCCTGCGTGCGGTCGCGGAGAATGGATATGCCCCGTTGCCCATAGGAGTTCACTGGCTTGATGATGATGGGATAGCCCAGTTCGCGCTCGACAGCCCCAACGTCGAACTCGGCCCGGCCTGCGACGGAAAGCGATTTTGGAACCGCGACGCCAGCCGTTTCGCACAGCTTGTAGAAGGTCCATTTGTCGTTGAGCGTGGCCAGCGTCCCGGCATCCGCCATTGGGAACACCGGCGCGAGCAAACGCTCCCTGATCTTCGACAGGAACGCCAGGCTCTCGACGTCGCTTGCGATGACACTGTCCAAGCCGACTCGCATGTGCAGGTCGTTGATGATGCCGAGCACCTGATCAGGGTCGGCCGAACCGAGATCCTGCGTGGCATGGACCACCTTGCAGCGGCGCGAGTGGCTGAGCGAGGCAGACCGTTGGTCGTGCACCAGGTAAACCCGCGCGTTGACGGCTTTGAGCGACCGCAGGATATTGTAGCCTGTCCGCCCGTAGTGGCAGATCAGCACGACGTTCAAAGGTTTGGAGCGCCGGGCCTGGGTCACGCTCGACGGCTCGCGAAGCAGGTCAGGCCGCGTGCCGCTCAGCAATCCCTGTGCGAGGGGATGGTCAGCAGCGATCGTTCCGTCTTTGCGCAGTTGGGTCAAGGGAAGTGGTTGCATCGTGTCCAAACCAAATGAGAAAGGGTGGAAGGGCTGGCTGGAAGAAGATCACTGCTTAGAAGCGTCCATCATGCTTTCCGCGTCGCAACGGGGAACGCCAACGTTTCAGCTAGAGCATTTCGGCCATCTGAGCCAAGTGCGTCCGACAAGATCCTTGTTAAGAATTTTCGCCTAGCCTTACATATAGTCTGCAATCAACGTTTAATGCCTTAGTCAAAAGGATCTTTTCCAGGAATGACGGGGAACCATGGGGAGAAATCACAGCGCATTGCCTGTAAAGCTTTATGCAGCCTGCCCTCTGGCCATGCCATTCGATCTTTGAGAACATCGATATCATAACGAAAATGTAAGGGCCTTTTCCGCGTCCGTCTTGGGCTAAACGATCTAGGCCGCTTTCCCAAATGGCCTACTTACGGAGCAGGGCACATGCGCGCGCCTCCGACCCGCCTCGGCCAGGAGGAGAGTGGGGCCTTTCCCGCCTCAACTTGTTCCGGCCCTGATCCCACGGGGAACGACGCCCGCCGCGCCGTGACGGTCTCAGGCGGCTTGGACCGCAATGCCCTGCAGCAGATCAGCAGCGACAGCCGCCTTGACCGCCGCGTCGAAGCGGCCCGGCGAGCCTTCCGATCGTGTCAGGAGCGCCGCCACCAGCTTGGCTGCCGGGCGCAAGCCGCAACTGGGGCTTACCCGGCGGTGGAACAGCTCCCACGCATCGTGTTCCGACAATGCCGGAAGGGTCAGGCACGCCGGGCCGGCCTCGCGCAGCCAGGCCGTCGCGGGACCGTCCAGGCAAGTCCAAGGCTCAGAACGCCCGACGAAAACCCATTGAACCGACGCCGCCTTGCCGGGCATGCGGCTGAACAGTTCAAGGCAGGTGAAGCTCTCCAGCGACTTGGCTTCCACCTGGTCCATCACCAGAACCAGGCGGCGCTTGGATGTCTGCCGCGGACGGAGCCGGTGCCGATCCGATCCGAACAGCACCTGGAAGGCCTCCTCGACCCCGCCTTCCTGGTTGTCGAGCCGGAGCACTCGCCGCTCCGACGCGGGAAGGTGGGAGAGCGCCGCCGCAAGCACGGTCGTCTTGCCGACGCCAGCCGCCCCCGTCAGCACCACGGATGGCGATGTGCCCAGCAACGCAGCAAGCAGGGCATCATGGGTCTTGGCCTGCATGCCGGTCAGCCGGACGCTGCAGTCGGCATGGCTGATTTCACCCGGCGGAATGGGACCCGGCGAACCGGGCCGCCGGCTCCGCAGAAAGCGGCTTGGCAGGAGGTTAAGCACGGCATCTCCGTCCATCAGCACGCCGAAACCTCGGAACTGGATCATTCAAGCGGCCGAGCACGCAAGCCTTGCCGCACAGCGGGAAGGCCGACTGCGCCGCATCGACGACGGTCCTACGCCTCAGCCAACTGTCCGGGCGGCGCCATTTCGGCGGGCTTCTCCGGCAGCCGCGTCCGGTCCAGGCGCTCGCCCACCGCAAGCGCGATGCCGCCGACCCATGTCCTCGCGCCCACATAGGACGCGAGTTCGGTCTGCCCGGTTGCGAACTTGAACTTGTATTGCTCCTCGCCGCAGAGGAAATCGACCTCCGCCATTCCATGATCGAACGCCCAGGTCAAGTATTCCACCATGACCAGCGTTCCCGGCGAGGCGCGGTCGAACGTCGGGTCGTAGGCCGCGAAGAACGCCTGCAAGCGCGTGCCGCCCACGATGTTCAACGATCCCGCAACAAGGGTTTCGCCGCAATGAATGCTGAAAACCTGAAGGACGTTCTGCCGGGCAAGCTCCTGGATCAAGGCCCGTAAAACGAATGCATCATTGTCCAGGATCTCGTTTTTTTGCCCAGTGCTGACCAGCCATTCCTGTTTGAGCGCGATCATGCGTTCGAGCACCGCGTCGGCGGCGTGCCCGGCTTCGTCCACCCGCACGGACACCGGCCCAGTTTCGCCCAGGATACGCATTCCGCGCGTGTGGTTGTTCCGGGCCTTCTTGTTGAGGGACCGGAACCAGGCATGGCCGCTGGCCCCGCCGCTGCCGACCTGCAGGCTCCGTGCCGACCGCTGGCCCGGCTTCAAGCGCATCGGCCGCGACCAGCCGGTGAACAGCGCGCTTACGGCGGCGTCCGGACGGACATGGCTCAGGTAGGCGACGTCGAACCCGGCCGTGGCCGCCACGGCTGCCCATACCTTCTCAAGCGCCTGCCAGCCAACGCCCGGACCGGGATCAACGAGCGCATCGCAGTAGTCGCTGCAATCTTTCGCCGCCCATTCCAGCACGCGGACGCCGCGGTGCCGGCGCGTGATGAACGGCATGGCCGCGAGGAGCTGCCCGCCATCCCAGCACAGGCCGACGCAAAGGCGGGATCGATCGCCGGCTCCGCGGGAGCCGAACCAGGCCATGATCCAGCCGTGGCTTTGAAACACGCTCTGGCTGCTGCGGCGCCACAGCGCGTCCCAGGCTGGGCCGATGTCCGCCAAACGGTCGGGGCTTGTGACGATCTCAGTCTGGGTGCTCATGCGACATGGTCCTCGTGGCGAGAAATAATCCCAAGCTGGGCGGTGCCGAGCCGGGCTGGAGTGGCTGCATGCACGCGCCTCGGGCGCAAGAGCCGGCCGATCTTGCGAAGCGGCAGCACGTAAAGCCCGAAGCTCGATTGATACTCTTTGCTCTCAGAGCCTAAGCCGAATGAGAAGCTTTCATTCGGTTCGGGTATATGCAGCGTGCCGAACAGTCTATCCCAAACAGAAAGCATCAGCCCGAAATTCTTATCGAAGTGCTTCGGATTGTCGCTATGATGCAGTTGGTGGTAGTGCGGGCATAGGATCACTCTGTTTACCAGAGATCCGAATGAGATTTTCAGATGCGTGTGCCTGACGAAGTCCATCATGATGATGTTCCGGAGCACATAGACATTGATGCCCAGAATGGTGATCTCGACAGGGTCGAACGCGAAGAACAGCCAGAAGCCGTAAACCGGGCCGGTGATCAGCCCGTCCCAGACCCGGTTCATCACGTCGTCGATGGGATGAATCCGGTCTTTGGTGGTGCCGACCATCACCTCGGCCGAGTGATGCACCTTGTGCAGCTCCCACAGCACCGGGATCCGATGCTGCATGTTGTGATACAAATAGTATGAGATGTCATAAGCCAGCAGCATCGTGATGGTGAACAGAACAGACATCGGAACGGTTTGATGGTCCGATACGTGTGTCCCGTTGCCGAAAACCGCCGTCAGAGCGGCATGGCTGGCATAGCCGCATGCAACGGTGATGGACGCACCCGTCGGCAAGGCCACCAGCAGCATCACAAGTTTCCGCGAGACCCAAAACGAGAAGTCGGCCCGGGCGGACGCATGCGTCAGGAGCTCGGTAGGAAGCATGAAACGCAAAAGGCCACGCGGCGTCCTTGGCGCCTCGGAACGCAAGAATACGATGATGGCGGACACGATGATCGAAAGCAGCAAAAGGGCTGCCGCGATGCCGGTTGGCCCAGCCAGCCGTTTTGATATCGCGTCCATCATGGCCGCAAAGAGGTTTGTCATCGGGTTTGCTTCCAGAGTGCGACCGTTGACGCCATAATATCTTTGTGTCTCTGATAGTCGGAAGAGGCCCTTGGATCTACCTGGCCTAAGCCTTTGACCTAGACCCTGCGGCTCAAGATCCCCGAACCGGATTCGGGCTAAAGCGATGCCGTTGTTTCGTCGGGGTTATGATTTCCCAATGGGAAGAATCGCCCCGCTTGTCGAGGTGGCCAGATCTATGTCGAGTATGAAGCAGATTGCAGCCCATGTGCTCCGCGGCGACGGGGCAGGCCGCATCCATGCCATGACCTCCGCAAGCTTCCCAGAGGCCAGCCGTACGCTGGCCGGTTCTTGGGAGCCGGCGAAAGGCGCCAAGAGGCTGGGCGTGCAGGCCGGCGGCAAGCCTGGCGCCGCTTCGTCCGACCGTTGGCCTGATCTGACCATCTGCCGGGATTTCGGTTTTGGAACCGTCCGGGCGGTCATGCGCCGCCGCTTGGCGCCGCAGTGCCGGGTCCTGCTGTGCGTCGATCAGATGCCGCCAGGCGTGCGCCTGGTGCATCGGGTCGTCCTTGCCGGCGCCGATGCGGTGCTGGTGCATTCCGATGCCCTGGCCCGGGCCATCCATGCGCTTGGCGTGCCGGCGTCGCGGATCGTGCTGTCCAGCCGCCGCGACGATTTCGCTTCCTCTGACCGCCCGGCGCGTCCGCGGGCAAGCGGCGGCCTTCGCCAGGTCGTCCATGTCGGCGACCTGGAGCCGGAAGCAGGCGTGGCTGACTTCCTGCTTTGCGTCGCCGCGTGGGCCGAGCGCAATCCGCAACGCCAGGTCGGCCTCCGGTGGTGCGGCGAGGGTTGCCTCCGCGGCGTGCTGGAAGCGCAGCCGCTGCCGCCCAACGTCCAGCAGTCGTTCCCGGGCCGGGTCACGCGGAGGGAGCTGGCGACGATGTTCGCCGATTGCGACCTCCTCGCCCTGCCGGCCCTGGCCGACCCGTGGGACGACGTGGTGCCGGAAGCCTTGGCCGCGCAGTTGCCGGTGCTCGGCAGCACGCAGTCCCGGGCCGTTGATGAGCTTGTCGTCCACGGCATGTCCGGCTGGGTGTTCAATCCCTTCGAGAACGGGGCGATGGCCCACGCCGTCGAGCAGGCGCTGAACGCCGCGCCGGATGAGCTTGACCGGATGCGTGCCTGCGCCGCCGGGCAGCCCAAGCAGCCGCTGCCGGGCCTGAACGAGCGCATTTGGCGGGCGATGCGGCTGGAGGGCGCAGGCCCGGACCTTGACCCGGCTTCTCTTGGATTGGCGGCTTGACATGTCGAACATCGGATTGAACGGGACCGACGACATGCTGGGTCATGGTCCCGCCTTGCCGCATGCCGCCCAAGCCTGGAGGCAAGCCAAGGCAGGCGCCCGCGCATCGTCTTCGATCGCTGACCCTTTGCGGCTGCTTGTGGACGGCATGTGGATGGCCGACGCGCTGGTCGTGCTGGTCGCGGCGGCAGTCGCCAACCTGCTGCGGCAAGGGTTCACCCCGATCCCGCTTGAGGTGTGCTCCACGGCCCTGCTCGCCGCGGTGCTGACGGTGAACGCGATGCACATGTCGGGTGCGTACGGCGGGGGGTTGAGCGATGCGTTCGCCGCGCAGGCCGGAAAGGCCGTGCGGGCCTGGACGCTCGTGTTCGCCATCCTGCTGCTCCTCGGCTACCTCACCAAGACGTCTGAGATCTACTCCCGGCTTTGGATCGTAAGCTGGTACGGCCTGGCGCTCTGCGGTTTCGCCTCGCTTCGCGCTTGGAGCATCTCGCAAACCAAGCGTTGGCAGCGCCAGGGCCGGCTGGCGCGGACGGTGGCCGTCATCGAGCTGGGCGAGGGCGGCCGGGGGCGGGAGCTTGTCCGCCGCATGCAGACCTCCAACCCTGGCGAGTTCCACCTCGTTGGCCTGTTCGCCGAGGAGCGCACGGATGGGCAGCGCAACGGCATCCAGGACCTCATCGCGCTGGCGCAGTTGTTCCGCATCGACGAGGTGCTGGTGGTCGTGTCCGGCCAGGGCGACGCCGAGTTGTCCGGCGCCCTGCGCAGGCTCGGCACCATCCCGACGAACGTGCGGATCTGCCCCTGGGTCGCCGAGCTGGGCCTGCCGGTCCGCGATGTCGGCCTGTTCATGCAAAGCGCCATGCTGACCGTTTATCGCCGGCCTTTCACCAGTTGGAACCACATCGTCAAGCGGGCGGAGGACCTTATTCTCGGAACGGTGGCGACCGCGCTGCTCGCGCCGGTGATGCTGCTGATCGCAGTTGCGGTGAAGCTAGACAGCCCCGGGCCGGCGCTGTTCCGCCAGCAGCGCCTGGGTTTCAACAACAACGTCATCACGGTCTTCAAATTCCGCACGATGAAGCACCGGCCCGCGCCGGAAGCCGGGACGCCGCAGGCGCAGCGTGGCGACCCGCGCGTGACCCGTCTTGGCCGCATCCTCCGGCGCACCAGCTTGGACGAGCTGCCGCAACTGCTCAACGTGCTGAGCGGCGCCATGTCGCTTGTCGGGCCGCGTCCCCACGCCCTGGCTCACAATGAGCAGTATGCCGAGCTGATCGACGATTATCTCGGGCGTCACCGTGTGCAGCCCGGCATCACCGGCTGGGCTCAGGTCAATGGGCTGCGTGGCGAGACCGACACGCTTGACAAGATGCAGCGGCGCGTCGAGTTCGACCTGGCCTACATCGACAACTGGTCAGTGCTCATGGATCTCCGGATCATGGTGCTGACTGCCCTCTCACTGGTTTTCGACCGCGACGTTTACTGAGATCGCCTGACAGGATTGGTTTCTGGCATATTGCGCCCGCACGATGCCTGATCTTGAGGGCCGCCATGCGGGTGCGCCAGTATAGCCAACGCTCCGAAAAGCGGAGCGCGTTCCCGGCGCGCATGTTCCGTCATCCTTGCCGGTGATCCAAGGCATCCTCGCCGCGCCCCGGTCGGGCAACGGCCCGGCCACGTCCTCCAAGCCATGTTTTGGCAAGGTCAGGGC